>JAUYTB010000271.1 GCA_030695305.1 Bacteroidales bacterium | reverse complement strand
TATAATTATCTTAACTCTCCTGATGATATCTATGTCTCTCAATCTCAGATAAAATTATATGGTCTTAAAACCGGAGATACTCTGGTAGGTGAGATAAGGCCTCCCAAAGAGGGCGATAAGTACTTTCCTCTTGTTAAGGTTAAACAGATCAACGGCAGAAGTCCGGAATTTATAAGGGATAGAGTCCCGTTTGATTTCCTGACTCCGCTATTTCCTACCGAGAAGTTCAATATTACCTCTAACGGACACAATAATCTCTCTACAAGAGTTGTAGATCTTTTTGCTCCGATTGGTAAAGGACAGAGAGGGCTCATAGTTGCTCAGCCAAAGACAGGAAAAACGGTTTTACTTAAAGATATTGCAAATGCAATTGCAGATAACCATCCGGAAGTATATTTGATAGTTCTTCTTATTGACGAGCGTCCTGAGGAGGTTACAGATATGGCCAGAAGTGTAAAGGGAGAGGTTATCGCTTCCACTTTTGACGAGCCGGCAGAGAGACATGTTAAGGTTGCAAATATTGTTCTGGAAAAGGCAAAGAGATTGGTTGAGTGTGGTCACGACGTGGTGATTCTGCTTGACTCCATAACTCGTCTGGCCAGAGCTTTCAATACTGTCCAACCAGCTTCTGGTAAGGTTCTCAGCGGAGGAGTGGATGCAAATGCACTGCATAAACCTAAAAGATTCTTTGGAGCTGCTCGTAATATAGAGAACGGCGGATCGCTCACAATTCTGGCAACAGCGTTGACTGATACAGGGTCGAAGATGGATGATGTTATTTTCGAGGAGTTTAAGGGCACCGGAAACATGGAGCTTCAATTAGACAGAAAGCTGTCAAACAAGAGAGTATTCCCTTCTGTAGATGTTACCTTAAGCAGTACTCGTCGTGAAGATCTTCTGTTCGACAAAGAGACACTCAACCGTATCTGGATCTTGAGAAATTATCTTGCAGATATGAACTCTGTTGAGGCGATGGAGTTTATGAGAAGCAGATTATTGAGAACAGAGAATAATCTGGAGTTCCTTCTCTCAATGAACGGAGAGTAGAACCCAGATTACTAATTTTTAAAATAAGCAGGGGGGTGTTAGAATCCTGCGAGATGAAGCAATACCCCCACTGTCAATCCAATAAACATATTGATTATCTTAGCCTTAAAAAAGCTTCCTTTACTCTCGGCAAGCAGTGGCAGAGCTGTATGTCCATCTTGTGAAATTGAGCTTGCAAGCAGTACACTAAAAGGGATAAAGCCACCTGCAAAGAGAGTAATAAATATCATATGAGGTCCCGACTCAGGTACCAGTCCAATTCCGACGGCCAGCAGAATCATAATGTACATATTCTGGGCAATCCACTCCTCAATGTGTAAAAACTGCATCCCAAAGTGAATAACAAGCAGGGCCCCTGTGGTCCAGAGGAAGATAGAGCGAAAATGTTTTTTTACGACGTGTTCCCAAAGGTGCTCCTTAATAAAGTGCTCATTTGCTTTTGCTGTTAAAAAGAGGGTAAGCAGACTCACTCCGGCAAAAATCAGATTTATCCAACGCTCACTGAAAATATCAAAATGGGTATGTTGATGAAGTGAAGTTTCGCTACTGTGGTTATGTGTATGGTCGTTGCCGGGCTCATCTTCTATACAGACTTTGTTATCTGTATGTATGTGTGTATGTGTGACTTTAGAGGGTAATTCGGGTGGCTGATGGCTGCTATGGTCGTGCTCCAGTAAGCCTGCTGTAACTGCAATAATAAAGATTGCCACACCAGTCATAATTATCAATCTCTCTCTTGATAATTTTCTAAGATTATCCTTAATTTTTGATCCGAAGATTGGTCTTTCATCGTGTTTATGAGTAGAACAACAGTTTTCATGGAGCTCATAATGTTCCGGCTCAAAAGGTGCAACCTCTTTTTTGTAGAATCTGTCAATTATTATACCTGCAGTAATACCTATAAGAAAGAGAGCAATAAACAGAATAACAGCAGTCTTGGGAATAAGCGCCAACAGAACAAATGCTTCATCCCCGGATGATGCAATCATCATTGCCACAAGAGCACCGAAACTCAGCAGCTTATGAGTATAAAGTGAAACGACGGCAAATCCACCTACACAACCGGGGATCAGACCAAGTGATGCAGCTACAATAACCTGTTTAACCGGAGACTTTTTTAATTTTCGGAAACTTTTTCCGTGAGAGTGGATGTTGATATACTCAATTAGCATCATCATTATCATGACGAGACCTGTTATCAGTACGCTGTTTTTAAGTGCTTCAAGTAGTGTGTTCATCTATTGTTTTTGTTTACTATCCTCAAAAATTCTTACAAGTTCGGAGGCCGCTGCAAAGGAGCTAATCTCTCCGTTTAGGACCATCTCCTCATATATTTCTCTCTTCTCTGTAACAGAGGGGTTCTCAAAGAATCTGCCAAGAAGCTCCTCGTTTATCGATTCATACATCCAGTATCGTGACTGCTCCCTCCTTTTTTTAGTATAAGATCCGTTACTCTCTGTAAGTGTGAAGTATTCGTTTATTCTATCCAGCACATCTTCCAGCCCCTCCCTTGTAACTGCAGATGTGGTGAGTGCAACAGGGACCCATCCCGATTCAGATTTTGGGAATAGGTGAAGTGCATTACTATAAAGTGCTCTTGCAAGGGTTGCCTTATCTTTATTGCTACCGTCTGCTTTTGTTATGGCAATTATGTCTGACATCTCCATAATCCCTCTCTTCATCCCCTGGAGTTCGTCTCCGGCGCCGGCAAGCATAAGCAGAAGAAAAAGATCACTCATTGAGTGAACTGCTGTCTCAGATTGTCCAACCCCTACGGTTTCTATAAAGATTACATCAAAACCTGCTGCTTCACACAGGATTATACTCTCTCTTGTCTTTCTTGCCACTCCTCCCAAAGATCCGCTGCTGGGAGTTGGGCGGATAAATGCATTTGGGTCATTGCACAGCGTCTCCATTCTGGTCTTGTCTCCAAGAATGCTCCCTTTGCTCTTTTCACTGCTGGGGTCTATCGCCAAAACAGCAAGTTTATGGCCCATGGAGGTGATCATAGATCCAAATGCCTCAATAAATGTGCTTTTTCCTGCTCCGGGAACTCCGGTGATTCCAACTCTTCGTGACTTTACAACGTGTGGAAGTGCTTTGGCAATTAATTTTTGAGCCAATACTCTATGTTCTGCCTTTGAGCTCTCTATCAGGGTTATAGCCTGACTCAATATAGTCGTGTTGCCCTTTAGGATTCCATCCAGATAGTCATCCTCCGAAAGGGTGGATACTCTCTTCTCTTTATAGAAATTGCTGATATATGGATTTACTGTTGGTGGTTGCTCTATGCCTTTATTGACGTTAAGCGCGCTCTCAAATTTGTTTTCCTGCATCTCTTACGCTACTTTTTAATAATGTTACCGGTAATTATAAGGTTTATGACAGGTCTGGTTGGAGAGTTTGTAATCAAACTGAGAATGTGTCCCTTCTCTCCTGGACTCCCCGATAACTCTATCTTTACATCAATAACTCCTGTCGCACCCGGTGCTATGGATGATGGATGTGTCGCTGTGATACTCTCATCTCCGGTATCTATTTTATAAATTAACAGATCTCTCCTTCCTAGATTTCTTATTCTGAAACTTGTTTTAATCACGCTCCCCTGAACGGCCCTGCCAAAGTCAAATGAGCTTGAGTTTGCCATCGGGAGGGGTGCATTGTCTGTCTCCTCTTTTGTAAGCGATGAGAAGTTATCTCTGATATTGGCTGTAACTCTTATTTCGCGTCCCGGAATCTCTCTTCCATTAACCGATACTATTGCGCTGTAAACCGTAGCTCCCCAGTTACGCTCTGCATTGGTGTTGACTGTGATTTTTAGCTCTGCTTTACTGTTTGCAGGAATTCTGGAAGGAGTCACCTCGAAGTTGAGCCCTTTTGATCTGCTTATAAAACTTACATCTATAGCCCTTCCGGAGGTGTTGGCTACTTCAATTATCTCTGTTTTAATATCTCCCTGTGCTATGTTCCCAATATCGGTTAGAGAACTTCTGAATGATACACCTCCGAAATCTTCCGGAAAGAGCTCTTTGAGTGATTTGGGTTTTTCGTGAACAACCCCTTTTATCCTAAGAATAATTGGTCTCGGTTCTCCTGTGATATAAACGGTAAGAGATTTGTCAAACGGATAGGGCCCTTGGTCATTAAGAAAGGTGACCTCTAGCTTACCGCTGTTTCCGGGCAGTACAGGGCTCTTTGTCCATACAGGTGTTGTGCATCCGCAAGAAGATATAACTGTCTGAATTACTATGGGTTGTTTGCTGATATTTCTGAAAGTAAAGGTGTATTTATGGTGACCTGAGTTGAGCATAATATCTCCGAAATCGTGAACAGATTTATTAAACTCAACGGTACGCGGTTGTGAGTTAATTGCCGGAGAATAGAGTAATAAAAAGGTTATTACTGCAATTTTTAAAAATAAATAACTTCTCATATTCAGGATAATATTTAAAGATTCTTAATGCAAAGATACAATATGTATTTGTTCTATTAAACCAAATATATATCTTTGCAACAATCAAACCAATTAAAAATTTAGTTATAATGGCTTACAAAATTTCTGAAGACTGCACTGCTTGTGGATCTTGCATTGACGAATGTCCGGTTGAGGCTATCACTCCAGGCGATATCTATGTAATTGATCCAAACATTTGTACTGATTGTGGTACTTGTGCAGATGTTTGTCCGGTTAGTGCAATAAGTCTGGAATAATTTTTATTGCAAAAATAATCCTTGTCAACGTTTGTGGCGCGAAGTCGCCACAAACATTGACAAGGTTATTTTTTTTAGTCCTATGACCATTTAAAGAAGCGCGAAGTCGCCACAAACATTGACAAGGTTATTTTTTTTTATTCGCATGACCATTTAGACAAGCGCGAAGTCGCCACAAACGTAGACAAGGTTATTTTTTTGCATTTGCCTTCAAGGTCCACAACCCTTGCCAAGGTGTCATTTCACAACCATTCTGTTTTGAGTTCCGTGCATTGTGTGGGTATAGAGTGGGGTGATCTCTCCGTTGTGTGACATTGATGCCGAGAATGTGTACTCTCCGGGAGTTGTTTCAAAGCTGAGGTTGAATCTCTTTATGTGATTGTCATGTGCACCCGGGATATCTGCCAGTGGGGCCGCGCTTAACTCTTTTTCCAATATTCCGTTACGGTAAATTTGAATAATAATCTCTCTCTCCCCCCAGTTATGAGCGGCCAGCACATATTTGGTACCATCCAGATGCCACATACCATCGGCAAAATCTACTTTACTGCTTGTCGAAATAGCTGGAAGTGTTAAGTTTACGTGAGGGTCATCCATATAGAGAAGGTATTTGTCAGATGGATTCATTGTAAATGAGAGTGCAATCCAACCTGGTGTTTCATTTTTTTCTCCCTTTTCGCAGGATATTGTAGCTGCCATAATAATTAGTGCTACTGATAGAATTAATCTTTTCATAATAGTTTGTATTTAGTGGTTATTTGGTTTTACCAGGTTATATGATATATTGAGGCGTAGACGCTTCCGGGCACTACACTGTAGCTAAAAGAGGAGAGTGCCTCAATAATCTCGGGCTCACTCATTGGAGGGTCAAAGCTGAAGAGTTCAGAGATTCCGGTCACATAAGACGTTGGATAGTCGTTGTTGTTAAAGCTATTTAGATAGAGAGTTGTTGTACCGGAGAACGGAGTGCCGCTTAGAGTATAAGAGTAGTTTACACTCACCCAGACAAAAGAGCTGACTGAGTTTACAATCGACATATCCGAAGGCCTCTCCAGTGCAAGCCGTGCAAAGAGAATCAGCTGGGCAGATGTTATCTCATCTGTGAAGCTGTTATAGGTAAATATCTCATGAATATCTGTCTCAATATGTAGTGGTAGGTAAACATTGACAACACATTGTGCCGTGTATCCTCCATCTTCACTCGTTGCAGTAATCGCCGTTACTCCTGTTTGATGAGCAGTAATCTCTCCAGTTACAGGATTTACAGAAGCAACATTACTCTGTGACGAGGTCCATGTTACAGATCTGTTTGTGGCATTATGGGGGTAAATTGTAGCTATAAGAGTCTGTTTATTACCAATATCTATCTTTAGAAGAGATGAGCATAGAGAGAGTGAGCTAACCGGAATTATTGGAGGGACAACATCTATATAACAGCTGGCTGTATAACCTCCATCTACTGTTGTGGCTGTTATTACTGTACTCCCTGCCAGGTTTGAAGTAACAACACCATTAGATACCATTGCAACAGAGTTTTGGGATGAGCTCCAAATTATCTCCTTATTGGTAGCATTTGCCGGAGTGACAGTTGCCGATATAACCGACTGGTAACCCCCCTGTGTAAGGGTAATATGATTTTTATCAAGGACAATTCCCGTAACTGAAACAGACGGAGACTCAATAATTATCTGACATACTCTCTCAATACCGTTAGCAATAGCTCGTACATAAGTTTGAGTAGTAGTGTATCCCGCTGTCACTAATCCGGAAGAGGTGACAGATGCTGCCGTAGGATTGTCTGAGCTCCAAACCGGAGTTGCAGCAGGCATGGCGTTATAACCTATCGATAGAGACTCCCCGTATCGGAGTGTGAGTTCATATGTGTTTAACTCAAATAATCTGTTATTTACTGTAACAATACAACTTGCTGTATATCCGCCACAAGCAGAAGTTGCTGTTATTAAAGATGTACCGGCTTTAATACCCGATACAAACCCTGTACTTTCACATGTTACAATATCTGGAGCAGATGAACTCCATAACACACTCTTTTGAGTAGCATTGTGAGGGTTAATATTTGGTGTGATTTGATAGGACTCTCCTGTATAGAGTGTAACTTGTGATGTGCAAAGAGAGAGTGAAGTGACTGCTATATAGGGAGGTATATATTCAAATATTGCTGTGTAGTGCTTGTTCTCGGTAACAGGAACCATTGGAGGTGACCACCCGCTAAAACGGTAATTCTCTGCGGCAACTGCAAGCAGAGAGGGATAGTAGCCATAGTAGTAGTGACCCTCTCCATATACGACTCCACCCTCTGCGGGAGATGCCGATGTGGTAATATGGTATGTGATATCGGTTAAATTACTGATATCCAATCTCCATGAAATTTCATTTATTGATGTTCCATTGAACTTCACACTCTCCTTATAGTGAGTCTCCCGAAAGATATTGAAGTCGTTGGTGTTGTTCTCTCCAAGGTAACTTCTGTAGATAACTGTTCCACTCTTTGCGGGGCTACTGTAGTTTGCAGTTATCTCCAGATATGAGCATAAATTATCCCCCGTTCCGGGAGATTTAAGTGAGGGGATTGTATTGTTGCCAATAACCCCCTGAAGATTTTCGAACATATAGAGCGGAGATGCTGCTTCGTGACTGTTTGGTTGTGTATTTACAGTAATATAATCTCCATTGGAGGTAACTCCTCCGGCACAAGGGGTATTACCGCCAAAATAGAGAACAGAAACAGGCACGTTTTTTAATTGAACCTTTGTAATATCTATAGATACATCCGGGTTAAGATGCTGCTTGTCAAAGATAACTGTCACCTTAGCGATTACTCTTTTAAGCGTTACAGAGACAGAGGTAACGCTATTGTCAATAGAGAATTGACTTTTGCCGGAATAGATAACTGTTTTACCTTGGCCAAACATCTCTGTAGTAGTGGCCATATTAAGAGAGTCCAGCTTAGAAAAGCGGGAGATGCCCCCCTCACCTGAGTTTGCAACTACAGCAATTGTTACTGAACCTTTAGGCACTACAATCCAAACA
>JAUYTB010000243.1 GCA_030695305.1 Bacteroidales bacterium | reverse complement strand
AAGAAAGAGGGGGGATTTGGAACCTTAACTCTTAAGAAAGAGTAGTTTATGCTACAAGATGTATTTACGGAAAATGTAGATTTTACTGCATTGGAGGAGGCAACTACACAGTTTTTAACAAAATCTGATGTTAGATTTCTTATAGAGCTAGGGTCACTTTTTTTACTTCTGATAATCATGTCTCTATTTATTAAAAATGATTTCATCAGGAAACTCAGACCTCTTTTTCTCTTGTCAACTCTTGCATATTTCGGATTCTATAAGGGTGGGTGCCCTTGTATGATAATGAGTATGGAGAATACATTATTTCTATTTTTAGGGAAAAGCATAGCGTGGATATCTATTATTTGGTTTTTATCGCTAATCCCTCTTACCTATTTTTTTGGTAAAATATGGTGTGGCTGGCTTTGCCATTTAGGGGCACTTCAGGAGTTTCTTTTTGCCGGTTCAAGGTTCAGGATTTTAACATCTCTTAAAGCTCAAAATATCTTAAGGCGAATAAGATTGGCAGTTCTAATTCTGTTTATTGTGCAGTCTGCAATTACAATGAGTTATCTATGGGGACATTATGATCCTTTTAAGTCTATATATAACCTAAGAACTCACAATATTGCCGGATTCTTGCTGGTAATTATTTTATTAATTTCGTCTCTTCTTTTTTACAGACCGTTATGCAGAGCTATTTGTCCTGTAGGACTTGTTCTCGGGTGGGTAGCGTTAATACCCGGGGCAAGAAAAGTTGCTAAGGGTGAAACTTGTGTCAATTGTAAAACTTGCAGTAATTTATGCAAAACCAATGCAATAGTTCACGAAAATTCTAAAGTAACATTGAATATTCAGGATTGTATAATGTGCGGCGAATGTTTTGGAAGTTGTAAAAAAAATTCGTTATGCATTGATAATAGGCGTTGATATGAAAAGAGTTCTATATTTATTATTTCTGGTTTTTATAACCTCTTCTTTATCTGCACAATGGGAGTGCAGGAGTCAGTTAAGCTCAAAGCTTAAGCCTTTAGGTCAAAGCAAACTATATTGGGCATCCGAAGTTACCTTAGGTGCCGGTTACCTTACAAACAGTGCTATCTTTAACTCAATGGGGTTTTTAGGTTTGGATTACTCAGTTAAAAATTCTGTTTTATTTGCAGAAATTGGTTATAAGTATTGGGATAGAGTAGATTTTGATTCAAAGAACAATTTTAAAAATGGCCATTTTGGAGTCAGGGAGCTCTTCTATCAATACAAAGGGGGTAGCAGCAGAGTTACTGCCGGAATTCAATCTGCAACATTAGATGACTATTTTTTGTTGAATGAGAGGATGTTGGGAGTGAATTACAAGTATAATAAAAATGCTTGGGCTCTCAATTTTAATGGTGGTACTGTTTTAAAAGGGTTCTCCAGAAATGGTCTCTTTTGTTCTGTAGGTTACCTTTACGATATAGTGCAAGGAAGAGACTTAGCATTAATAGGGAGCAAGCCGGGCGAGACAAATTTTGCCGGAGTTTCAATAAGATATTCACCATCAAAAGCTAAAACTAATAAAGAGAAAAACAGTGATGAGTTCTCTTCAAATGAGTTTGAATCTGATTTTTTGGATAATGGAGAAAGGATGAGATTTCAAATTGAGGATATTGGATTGGTGCTCTATTCTGAATTTGGCAGTTTAATTGATAATGTAGTTTATATACCCGGAGTGTTTATAAAAGTGGAGATGCCGGCAAATATTACCTTTAAACCGGAGGTGCTTTATCAAATTTCCAATCAAAATAATGCAATTATTTATAGTTTAGCCCTTGAGTCAAATATTGTAACCAGTAAAAATAAATTTTCTGTCAATACCAGATATATTGGTTCTTATGAGATTGATGAATCGGCAAAATTACTTAATTCATATAGTAATCTATTTATGGGGGATGTGTTAAGACTTGATTCAAGAGACGCTTTACCACTTCTCCAGATTGGGGCAAGAGTCTCATTCCCATCAATAAAAACTCATTTTAAATTGCAATACTCGGCGGCAATGGGTAGTATGCCCTTATCGGAATTAAACTTCGAATATGGAAAGAGATTTGCAAAATTGGTGCAAATTGTTGCGGTTACAGGGTTGGTAAATAACAAACAAATAGGCCAGGAGCTTTTTTTTGGAAGAGTTGAATGTAGAATCTCACTTTAAGATATTTGCAAAATGAGTGAAAAAGTATTTGAACGCAGGGAGTTTATTAAAAAGTGGATGCAGGGTAGCCTGTTGATTTTATCTGCACCTATCTTAAAAGCCTGCCAGGAGGAGTGGCTATATCCTCCATATTTTATTAAAAAAGAGAGATGTATTGGTTGTGGAGAGTGTCTTAAAGTTTGCTACTACAGCGCTATAGTGTTGCCAAAATTGAGCAGCTATAGTATCAAAAAAGAGGAGTGTACAAATTGCGGAATATGTGAAGGGGTATGCAAGTTTAATGCAATCGATATCTCTGCAATAGATTATTTTATTAATATAGAAAAATGCAACCTCTGCGGCAAATGCCTCCCATTTTGTTCAGATAATGCGATATCTCTGCCTACCAATAGTTTAAAGTATGCAGTTTCTACAGCATGTGTCGGCTGCGGCGATTGTGTAACCGTATGTGAGAAGGAAGGGAAAGCTATTACCTATAAAGTTCGATACTATTCTGTTATAAATTCCAAATGTGCCGGTTGTATAGAAAAATGTTCAAGTGTTTGCCCTGTTTCTGGAGCGATAACAAAAAAGAGCAATAAGGCAGTTATTAATACCTCTCTTTGTATCAAGTGTGGTAAGTGTTTAACTAAATGTGACAGAAATGCAATTACCCCATCTTCTGTTGTGCTAGACCAGGATAAATGTACTAAATGTGGAAAATGTTACAGTGTGTGTACATATAGTGGGATTACAAAAACAGGAGAGATGAGTCAATCTCCTCCGCAAATTGACCATAGTAAATGTACAAGATGTGCAAAATGCATAGCTGAATGTCCAGAAAATGCGATATATACAGTTGCTCCGATAGCAGTTCACGATCCAATCCTGGATATGACTAAATGTACAAGTTGTGGTGATTGTTATGTCGAGTGTCCGGAAAGTGCAATAAAAAGAGATCTAAAAAATGCCGATATTAACCAGACAATGTGCTATAAATGTGGAAAGTGTATGGAGGTATGCCCGGAGAGCGCAATATCTCGATAATGGATGTTATTTAACTATTTGGAATTCTGTTGTAGCGTTAACGTATAATTGTAAAAGAGGTGGTTTATTAGATTTTTAGAAAACCATTTAATATATTTACGCAGGTTTAGATGTAAATATATTAATACTCTAATAATTCAATGTTATTATCTTGAAGAAACTCCTCTTTTTACTCTTTTTTATATTAATCTCTTCGCTTATTAAAGCAGGAGACGTTGTTTTAAGGTATAATGCTGTTGCTGTTAATATAATCTTAAGTGATCTTAGCAGCAGATATGGAGCATATCTATCTTTTAATGAATCAGATCTCTCTGAGTATAAAGTGTCAATAGATGGTACATATTCCAGTGTTGATAAAGCGATTGCTGCACTTCTGAATAATCTTCCCTTTAGCGTTAAAAAAATAGAAGATATCATTGTAATATCACCATTTAAATCTAACTCATCAATTTCTGTTAAAGATGTTAATACAGAGAAAAAATATCTTAAGGGGGTAGTAATGAGTTCTGGAAGTGGAGAGAGGCTGCCATATGCATATTTAGCATTCCAAAATAGAGGATTCTACTCCGACAGAGATGGTGGTTTTACACTTATTTTACCTGATAATATAGATTTTTCATCTGGGAATAGATCTTTAGATGTTACTGTAAGCTATCTGGGCTATAATACGATCACCGCAAATTTAAAGCTGTTGGAAAACAATAGAATCTACCTAAACCCCGCCTTCTCCTTTCTTGATACTGTAACTGTTAAAGCTTATTTAAATAGTAAAGCAATGCAAACCGGAAACATTGCCGGACTTGTAAGGGTAAATTATAATATTGCCCGTTTTTTACCCGGCAATGGAGACAACTCTGTCTTTAATTTTCTTAGGATGATGCCGGGAGTAAGGTCATCGGGTGAACCCTCTTTTCTCTCTGTTTGGGGATCTACAAACGGAGAGAGTGTTATTAAAATAGATGGGTTCAGGCTCTTTTCCATGAATAATTTCAACGAACAGATAAGTTCAATAAACCCCTTTATTGTTAAGGAGATTGTGCTTAACAAGGGTGGGTACGACGCTTCAAAAGGGGATGCAACGGGTGCGATTGTAGATATAATAGGAGTTGATGGAAATTCATTTAAGCCAACCTTTAAAGCAAATATCAACAATCTCACAATGAATCTATTTACATCTGTCCCATTTGCAAAAAGATCGGTAGTAATGGCATCATACAGACAGACCTATTACAATCTTTATGATATCGATAAGTTAAACCCATACGTGAATGACCCAAAAAATTCAGCTCCAATCTCTATAAATGATATCTACATAAAGCCGGATTACAACTTTAAAGATTTAAATATTAGATTCAACTCTCTGTTAAGCAAAAATGTAAACCTTACCGGAAGTCTTTATTACGCGAAAGATGATTTTAATTACACTTTGGATTATGGAGATAACACATACGATGCCAACGAGAGCAATAATCAGTATGGACTCTCTTTTAAACTAGATAAAGAGTGGGGTGGTATTTATGGCAAAACCTCTTTTACAGGCTACTACTCTTCTAATCTCTTAGAGGCAGAGAGTGTAAAAAGGTACAAATCGCAAAATCTCATCTCAGTTTTTACAGATAACCTGATTGGAGAGGGTGGGGTTGATATATCTCACAATTTTAACACAGGTAAATATGGGAAACTTGATGTTGGTATCTCTTATAAGCGAATTTTTGATAGTTATAATGGAGCGAGAAGTGATTTCGGGAAAACTAGTGCATTTATTAACGACAACTTTGTAATTGCTAACTTAAATGTAAACTTAGGTCTTAGATTTGATACCTATATGGGTAAAAGCTACTTTCAGCCAAGGTTTCAAGCGGCATACACAATAAATGAAAATTTTAAAATTACCGCATCTACAGGGCTGTACAATCAGTTTATCAATAAAGTGCCATATATTGACCAATCCAATAACTACTCCTATATTTGGAAAGTTGCAGACATTAATATTGTGCCGGTTATATCCTCTTTTCATGGCGTTGTGGGTGCTTCATATTCAAAAAGAGGCTGGCTCATAACAACAGAGGGTTATATTAAAAAAAGTTCAGATATTCTGCGTTTTGGAAGATATAGAGGCAGTGCTTCAATAGTCAATACAGCCATAGATGTTATGGGGGTTGATATATTGATTGATAAAGAGATAAAAGGTTCAAACATTTTTATTTCGACTACACTCTCTAATGTTAAAGAGCAACCCGAGTCGATAAATTTTCCTGAAAGAGTCTACTCTCCATTTGAGATTAAAACCGGTGCTGTTATTGGGCTTTATCCTTTTTATATCTCATCTACATTTGTCTTTGGATCGGGATATATCAATCCATACAAAAACGCTTTTGGTGATAATCCTGTCAGTAATGACTATAACAGATTTGATATATCTCTCAATTACAAACTTTCACGTTCTAAATTTTCTTTTGAAGCCGGAGTCTCAATCCTCAATTTATTCAATAGCTCCAACTATAAATATGTTGATGTTTTGCCATTTTCATCCGGCGGACAGTCCGGAGTGCTTAACATATATTCACAAGCCGTCCCTTTTACACCAATATTATCAGTACAGATTCTTTTCTAATCAAGGTAGGGTAAATCCATTTTGATTCGGTTAATGGTTAAAAGCAGTTAAACATTAATACAAATTAAAATGAAAACAAAATCTTTAATCTATCTGTTTGCAGCAATTCTAACAATAGGGTTGATATCCTGCGAAAAAAATGAGTTACCTCTGGAGGAGACTCTTAATACCGAGCTCGAAGTCATTTCGGTTGCTGCGGATGGTACAACTACATTTGTTACAACTAACCTCTGTCCTGTATTTGATACCACAGCGGAGCTTACCGCCAACGAAATTGAGTTTCTTTATGCAGTGCGTGAAGATGAAAAATTGGCAAGGGATGTATACACCTATTTTTTTGATAAGTTCGAACTAGCTCCCTTCTCGAGGATTGCCAAAGCAGAGGCAAATCACATAGCAGCTGTGGAGAGACTATTCTATTTCTACTCAATCTCATATCCTGCTGTAGCTCCTATGGGTGAGTTTAATGATGCAGATCGTAAAGCATATTATGAAAGCCTCATTAATAAAGGAGATACAGCATTAGAGGCTTATAAAGCGACAGCTTATTTAGAGGAGAAGGATGTTGCAGATTACACTTTGGTTCTTGGGAGCATCCAAAATCCTAATATAAAAATGGTGATTGAGAACTTGATAAAGGGATCTTCTAACCATTTGAGAGCATCTGTCCGTCAGGTTAATGCCCTTGGTGGAACTTATGCACCCGCTTTTCTTACACAGGAAAAATATGACCAAATCGTAAACAGCAGCTTTCAAAATGGCAAGCCATTAATTGGAGTAAAGCCTGCTAATCCGACTGCTCCGGATAGGATTAATAAAGGGGCTGATCCCCTAAAAATAATGGGTAAAGTAAATGAAAACGGTGAGTGTACAGGAACTTCTAATGGTCAGGTACCGGGTAGCCAGTCACAAAAAGGATTTGTGGGAAAAGGTTACAGAGGAGGTAGATAGTTTTATAGTGGCCTCACCACCATAATTCCGTTATTTGTTTTAGATTTTTGAGCATACTCTTCCAGGGTATGCTTTTCTATTACCACCCTCTTCTCACTGCTTGAGGCGTGAATAAAGGTGAGCTTCTCTCCCTCCCAATAGATTATTCCAACATGTGACATATCCATCCCTTTGAAAGTGGTAACAAACCCAACCATATCTCCGTTTTTTAAATTTGCAGAGTTTTTCTCAATCTCTCTATTTGGAATATGCCAGTTTTTACGACTGTTTGCCGACTGCTCTATCCCTTTTATTTTTGCTGTGATGATACTATTTCCCTTGAGCTGTTTGTATTTATCGTGATTGGTAGACATTGCATAGAGATTAATCTTATGCTCCTTTCCGCCCGCATCTTTGGTTACGTTCTTTACCAGCCCCTTTTTTTGGTTATCCCAGATCCAGTCTGCAGTATAGTGTAGTCTATCTGCATAGTCATTAACAACTCCGTCGCGGTAGCGAATAAGCTTAAGTTTAGAGATAAAGTTGTCAAAAGTGACATCACCGCTGCGAAGTGTATTGGTGAGTGCATAAACATTCTCTACAAATGTTGTGCAATCCATCTCCCTCAGGTTGATTACTACTCCCTCCGGCTCTATCTCCAGAGTGTGTCCTACATATGGTGTTCCCAAAAAATATTTTGCAACCTCAATAATTAGCTCCTCCAGCGGAAGTTCTGCTTTACCGGCAAACTCTGCTGAGAATTTCTCGAAAATCTCAATATCCCTGTCAGTTTTGTAGATCTTCTCATCGCTCTCTTTTTTGTTATCTATCTTATCAGGATTGCTCTTTTTGTTATCCTCATGCGAAATGGGTAGATTCTGCAGTTTCTCTCCGGTAACAATCTCTGCCTTAATGCCGCAGGCAAAAAGCAGGATCAAAACAAAAAACAGGACTCTCTTCATTATAGATCTGGTTTAAAAATATTCTCTCAAATATGGCTGTTTTTACTCACCAAGCCAAATAAAATTGCAATAAGGAACTATTTTTGCATATCTAATTATTCACTTGAAATTAACTTAATTTTTACTCTGTAAAATGAAAAGACAAAACGAGTCGCTGGGTTTCTTCGAAAACTCAAAACAAAACTCAAAAGAGTATATACATCAGTATATTAAGCTAAGATTGGAGGCGCTTGGTCTTATAGATGACAATAGCCAGGAGAGCGATGCCGACGGCTTCCTGCATCTTGCTAAGTCGCTGATTATTAATTACCGTGAAAGGGAGAGGCAGTTCAAGAATTATTTATGTCCGGCAGATCAGAGGATTCAAAACTTTATTAAAAACTATTTTAAAGGAGTGGATGCTCCGGAGATTAATATTCCATCGTTTACCTTTACGCTTGATTTTTACGGAATTGCACGGGAACTCTCTATTCCTGAGAAGAGAGAGGAGTATATATCTGATTATCTTAGCTCATACAGAATAAAACAGGGTATTCTCCATAATCCGCGCAACGACAGACGAACAACAAAGGGTGTATTTCATATAGCGGAGGGTGGATTACCGATTCCTGATGATAAAAAGGCGGTTCCACTACTTACTGCTGCTTATCTGTTAAAGAGATCTACTGAGATTGAGGGAGATCTTTTCAATCTGCCTTTTACAGAGGAGTATACAAAGAAGAGCAAAATCTTTGCCTCTTTATTACTCAGACCGCTTGTAAGCCCGGAAGTTGAGGGGATCTCCCCAAAAAAGAGCATGGAGGTGCGCTTCTTTGCTCCGGGGTCGCTTGTATCTAATCTGGACTTTGTAGAGTCTATTTTTGGAAATGCCGGCTCACCATACCATATATCCAATGATGCCGGTCTTGACTTTGAAACATGGAGCGGACATACAGGATGTATAATTCTTGCTCCCCAGTTGTGCAAAGTAACAAAGAAGGAGGCTGGTCTTCCGCACATCTCCAAGGCAACCGAAAGGGAGAAGAGAGATGGAATGTGCTGGGAGAAGGAGAGTGAACTTTATAACGAAGGAGTTCCTTTTAAGCTGACTATGAGGAGTGATGAGGGTGTGATAGTTACTGTTATTGCAGATAACTATTTTGGATACTCAAAAAAGGAGATAAAAACATTTATTTCATATGCTGCTAACCTGATGGGTAATGCAGAGGAGGAGCATGCAGGTGGTGCACTTATCTTCCCTTCATATAATCAGGGAGAGGGACAGATAACCAAACCGGAGAGCTTTAATACTACTCTGGATCAGCTATCTCAACTATTTCCGGATATCATTGAGATGAAACCGGGTGGGTATGGTATAGACAAAAGCTATCCGGATATATTCTATATTCCGGAATTGAGCAGATTTGATATAAACAAACAGAGTGTCTCCTGGACAAAAAAGAAGCAGGAGTATAGTGTTAAACTGCTTCCAAACCATACTTATATTCTTCCTAACGGACACAAGTACACCATGGAGAGGGCCTCCGGAACACTCAATTACAGACTTGTAGAGACAAATGCAGAGGGCGTTTTTATCCACAAACCATGTACTGTATCGGGTGGAGGAAAGTCTGAGATCTCAAAATCTATATCGGACTCAATAATCTCCGGATCTTTCTTTATCAAAGATTTTGACTCCGATTTTAAAAGAGTAGAGGAGATAATCAACTACAACTACTCCAACAGATTTAAAGAGTCAAGCCCGCTAAAGCCGGCAAAGAACACCAGCAGAACCTTCCTTAGCAGTAAGCGCTCTATGGGTTCATCTATCAAGATGCTCACCCCATCTCATGAATTTACCGATGAGTATAATGCGTGGTTAGATTCTATTCCACAATATATTAAGGGTATCGCTTTTATCGTTAAGAGGTTTTACAGAGAGGAGTGGGGTAGTGATTGGAAAAAATACTTCTCTGTAGATATTCTCAATGGTCAGCCGGGTAATGAGCTTAAGTATAAGAACAGAAAACTTGCTGCAAGATATTTGCGTCTTGGCTATGACGATAAGGGTGCTTGGCGAACCTTCAAGATGAGACAGGATTATGTACATTCAGTAAAGATTCAGATGGAGGATGATATTACTGTCTCTACCGTTATACCTACCTCTATGCTATCTGGTCTTAACCCTATTGTAGATAATAAAAGTGTTAAGATATTGCAGAACTGCGAGTATCGCTTCTTTCAGCGCCCCGATGAGGCAATACACAGGGGCCTTGATAAGAAAGCAGAGTCAGATTTGTCAACACCAAATACATTTATCTCTAATTTTGAGCCACTTACTACAGAAGATGCCATACAGATGGTAGAGGATGTTATCAATTTTGACCTCTTTACCCCTCCTATGAGAGAACTTGTAGAGGGGGTGGCAGGCTCAGATAAAAAAGAGTATTTTGTCTCCTCATCAAATCCAAGAGTTGTAGATGGTGCCCTTACCAAGAATGTGAGGTATCTGCAGACCAGGGATGATATTATCGACCCTAAGTCCAAGTATATTGCCGAGATTGGTATGAGGATATCACGTATGCTTCCCACTTCGCGTCCACTTTATGTGCCGGTGAATGCTGTTTTGCCGGGACGCAGAAACAACCCTGCGGAGAAGGGCATCAGGCCTCTTGCGGTCTATAGTCCAGTTCACTATCAGGAGTTGCCGGAGCTCTTTATGGACTTTATCTGCTCACTTACAGGTAAATCTCCATCAACAACCGGAGCGGGATCGGAGGGAGCTCTTACAAAATCTCCTTTCAATGCACTTTGGCCTGTAATAGATCTTAATAACGCTCTTTTATCCTTTATACTTACCGGCTATCATGGTTTTACAACTCCTGCCGGGTATATTGGTCAAAAATATCGTATAGATCACGATTTGAGTCTCTTGATTCCGGAGTTATGGGCCAGACTCCATCCGTTTGAGAGAGATCCAAAGCTTATGATTTCGAATGGAGATCTAGAAAAGATTGACGATTTTGAGTTTAAAGGCAAAACAATACCGGCTTCAATTTTGGGATATCGTATAACAGAGAAGTTTGTGAATGGATTCTTTGGCCGTGTCTTCGAAAATCCGGATGTGATTTTTCCTGAGGATATGTTAAAGCCGGAGCTACAATCTCTCGATCAGTTTGCAGATGGTGTCCTTAATATTGTTGAGTCTCAGCAGAAGGTTGCAGGTTCCTATTTCCGTGACGGAAGTGTTAACTCGGCAATACCTCCTCTTAAAGCTCTGCTCCATATTATGGCTAACGGAAACTTTGAGGGTAAAGATTTGAACTCTCCTGAGGTTAGGGATCTATTTAAATATGAAAATGTTATAGAGTCAGACTGGTATAAGGCAAGGATTCTTACAAAACAGCAGTCAGATATATCACTTTTTGCTTCCCATATAAGATATATTGAGAAGATTATCAGAGACGATCAGAATCTCTCTCCTGAGATGTACCAAGATCTTATAGACCGTCTGAACAGACTTAAGGGCCATTATGATCATGTCTGCTCATATGATTATGCCAAGGGTCTTACCGGGACAATAGGTAAGAGTAAAATATAAGGGATTTAGAAAATCTAGATTGAGAGCTAAAGCAATAGTCTCTCTTTAAGGAGTTTGTAACCAGTGGCACTTGCTTTTAAGCAGGTGCCATTTTTTAGATAGATGTTGTAGCTCTCTTTTCCGAAAAGCTCTGCACGGGCTATCATCTGTGAGTTTACTATACAGGAGCGGTGAATTCTTACAAATGCCGATGGCAGATATGTTTGGAAGTGTTTCATTGTCTGCTCCTTAATATGTTTTGCACTTTGTGTGTAGAGCATTACATAATCGCCGTATGCCTGTATGTAAAGCAGATCTTCAAGTTGAATTATGTGAATATGAGAGCCCTCTTTTACCGAGATTTTATCCAGGGTCTCTAGATTAGATCTCTCTCTGTCGCTTTTATCTAGGGACTCTTCATTTGCGCATCTATCCGACTCTTTATTCTTGGTGAGTCTATTTAGCATATACCACTGGGCTAAGATAATCCAGCTTAATAACCCTACAGTTGAGAAGATAGGGATCTTTTTAATGAAGTTATCGGGTTGCTCCATTCCGGAGATTGTGGCAACTGCATATGTTATTGAGATTACAAAAATTTGATTTACAATTGCTATAGCTGCGTGTGCCTGAAATGGCAGGGTGTACTCCAAAATAACCAGATATATATACCCCGATGCTGCAAGCAGTAGGGTATATGTTACGCTAACTGCCAGCGCATATATTAACGGCATATTGCAGTATAAAATAAGAAGCGACCAGATGGCAGCAGTAATCGTAATTATTACCGCTGCCATGGTCAGCTTTACTCTATTGGATTCAATTAATGGATTTCGCTTCATTAACTCTTAAATAATGCTAACTATTGCCAAATTTAGCTATTTAGATCGTTGGATTGATATTTAACTCTTAATTTCTATTCCGCTGAATGAAGCATTTCCTCTTATGATAAGTTTATATGTCATATCTGACAGATCTGTGCCTCTGTAGCGCTTATCTTCTGTCCCGCTGAATACAGAGTTAACAGATGTTTTTACTGTCCAGTTATGAGGTACATATATCTCTATTCCACCGAATGCGCAATCTACATCTATAAAGGTTTCACCCGGCTCTATTGTAGTATGCCTCAAATCAAGTACAGTACCTCCAAATCTGTTAGTCAACACAGCTCCCTTAAATACCGGGTCTAGGACTAACTGCCTTACAGAGCCAAATGAGTTATTAGAAGTTACAAAGCCATTCTCGTTATTTACTGCTCCTTGCTGGGTTGGTCTGTATCTGCGGTGTCTGTCGCTGCATCCCCATGCATTTTTTGGGCGAACCAAAAGGATTACTCCAATGAGTACAAAGACAAGTGGCCAGAATGTTCTTACAGAGTAGTAGTTAGTTGTAAAGAGGTGGGGGAGAAGGAAAAATCCGCCGACACCCATAAGAATAAGCCCTGTGGTTGTCTGTCTTTTAATAAGAGAGAAGAGACCAATTACAATCAGGAGCATCTGCCAGGATATCACTATCCTGTAAACTGAGTGCTCAATCCATCCCAGATTGCGTCCAAGAATAAAGATACCTGCAAAAATAAAAATTGCTGCAATGCCGATTCCATGTATTGTCTCGCGGCTGTTGTTGCGACCATCATCAATAATTTTCATAATAAAAATGTTTTTAAAAGTTTTATGATGCAAAAGTATGCAGATGTATAGCCGCCGGAAATAGAATCACGCTAAACAGAGGCAAAAAATCGGTGAATCCGGAATTTTACACGTTTAAAAGGGCACCTTGGCAAGGGTTGTGGACCTTGCATGCAAATGTGGACATGATTCTTGCATTGTCAGCTAAGGAAAATTCTTACCTATTTGCTTCTGTGCTACGTTGCGGGCCTGCTCAAATCTCCGCACATCGGGCAACGTCCATCCTCATCCGCTCACAAGCTCGCTACTTGCGGCTGAGTTTGCCCTCATTGTTGCGGAGTTTTTCGCTATTTCGGCCTCGCTGGAGTGCCTAGCAAATAGGTTATCCTTAGCTGACACCTAATCATTTTTTTATAATAAACACTTAAATGGAGGGGACACTTAGCAGAACGGGCAAAGTCCAATCCTCATCTGGTCGCAGATTCTCACAGCAGGAACGCTTCTTTTACACGTTACGGGCTTATAAACTCCTTAGCACAACGGGCAACGTCCATCCTCATCCGCTCACAAGTTCGCTACTTGCGGCTGAGTTTGCCCTACTTGTGCTAAGGGTTTATTATTCAGCCCGTGGGGAGATTGGCGTTCCTGCTGTGAGAATTGCTGGGGGAATGAATTAATGAGGCTGAGTTTGCCCTACTTGTGCTAAGGGTTTATTATTCAGCCCGTGGGGAGACTGGCGTTCCTGCTGCGAGAATTGCTGGAGAAAAGAATGGAGAATGGTCTTTGGCAGAGTTTGATGTAATTAATTAATATATATAAATGCCAATTTTCCAATTTTGGAAAACTGCGTTTTATATCTATCTAATTAACTAATAGATACATCAAACTCTGGCAAAGATACATAAAGAAGTTATGCATAATAAAATTAATTATATTTGTAAATAATAAAGATTACTACAAAATATAAAAATTATGTTCTCACAAGAAATTCTAAAAGGTACGATTAAGCCTCTCATTATTAAGTTAATTAGTGACCAGGGGAAAATGTATGGCTACCAGATTACTCAAAAGGTAAAAGAGTTATCGTCACAAAAAATTGTAATTACAGAGGGTGCCCTTTACCCTGCATTGCATAAATTGGTTGATGAGGGTATTCTTGTTACGGAGAGCGTGTGGATAGGAAACAGAGAGAGAAAATATTACTCTCTTTCTAAATCTGGTACACTAACAGCTTCTGCAAAACTGGAAGAGATAAGAGAGTCTATTTTAATGCTGGTGCAATTATTTGAATTAAAGCCATTGGTTTATGATGTTAAATGAGTTGCAAATTAAAGAGATCAAAGAGTATCTTAAGAAATGTAATATTGAGAACAGGTTGATTTTTGGAGATTTTCTGGACCATCTTTGCTGTATGGTTGAACAAAAAATGAATGAGGGGGCTACGTTTGATGATTCTCTTAAAAAAGCATTTGGTCATCTGCAAGGGAGTGAGATAAAGTCAATTGAATTATTTACATTAAAACTATTGAATATGGAAACAACATTCTCTTCCCGAATATCTTTGCAGGCAACAATTCCATTTGTATTATTTGGTCTGTTCTGGACGTTTTCTAACTCGGATTTAGATGTTCCCGGGGTTATTCAAAATATTTTGTTCTTATCATCTGTCATCTCTATGTTTGCTCTATTAACAATTGGATGGATAAAGAATTTTCCGCGTTGGTCTTTCCCTGCTATTGGGTTTTGCTTGTTATTCTCTCTTTTTTCTATGAATGTAGCTACTCCTCCAATCTCAGATGATATATTGGGATTTTGGGCATGGATTCCATTAATTATAACACTTATAATAGCCCAAATTTTCAAACCGGGAGTTGAGCCCATTAAGAATATTATTAAGAAATCAGGGGAAGAGCCATTCCTGATATTATTTGCTATATATGGATTTGCACCTTTTATTCTCTTAATGCTTACCGACGAGATTCGTACTAACTGGATGATACCAGTTGCTATACTCTCTACATTATTATTGTCTGCTGGTAATTATCTCTTTTTGAGTTGTGAAAAAAGAGTTTCAAGGATACTCTCTGTAATTATTTGTGGGGTTTTAGCAGTATTAATAACATTTACATTCAGTTTTTATTAGGGACACCATTTCCCGCCCATAGCTGCTTGGAGTTTACACACTTTTTTGAACAGTGTCGCCCGCTCATAGCTGCTTGGAGTTTACACACTATTTTGAACAGTGTCGCCCGCCCATAGCTGCCTGCCTGTTATGCATAACTTTATATTATACAGGGACAAGCTATAAATTGAAAAACTCCGGAATCTTTCGATTTCCGGAGTTTTGCGGTCTGGACGGGACTCGAACCCGCGACCCCATGCGTGACAGGCATGTATTCTAACCAACTGAACTACCAAACCTTGTTCCCTTTTGGGACTGCAAATATAGTGACTATTTTTAAGAAACCAAAAAAAAACATGTAAACTTTAAAAATATTTTCTCACCCACTATGGTCACTGTTTAAAAAAAGAGAAGTGGACATTGCCGTATTTTCTCTCTTTAAAGATATTGGGGTGTTTACCGAAATTTAATGAAGCGGGATGTTCTAAGATAAATATACCATTTGCATTTAGAAGTGAACGCGAAATAACTTTGTCCGGAATTGTTGCAAGACCATCAATATCATACGGAGGATCAGCAAAAATTATATCATACTTCATACGGCAGATATTGAGAAAATCGAAGACATTATGCCTTACAACACTCATTCCTGTAAGATTTAACTTTGCAACTGTGCTTTTTATAAAGGAGGCGTGAAGATTGTTCATCTCAACTGCCGTTATATTTGAGCACCCCCTGGATGCAAATTCGTAGCTTATGCTTCCTGTCCCGGAAAAGAGATCAAGAAAAGAGAGCGCAGAGATATCGTACATATTTTCCAATATGTTAAATAGACCCTCCTTGGCAAAATCGGTTGTAGGTCTTGCCATAAAATTTGCAGGCGGGTTTATCTGCTTTCCTCTTAGATCTCCTCCAATTATCCTCATTATGTAATTTTTTATATATCAAATGTAAGAGAGGAGTACTTGAGTTCTGAGAGCTGGTCCGGAAGAGGAGCTGAGGGATTCCTAAAATACTTAACCCTCGAAAAGTATTTTGCTATATCGAACATCTCAAGATCACGAATATTGCCGCTTACAAAGACTGTGGTACTCTCCGGGTTGAACTGCACCTCTTTTAGCACAAGAAGAAGGAAGTAGAGCGCAGAGTTAAAATGGTATGCAGGAAAAGAGTTACAGTAGATAATCCTCTTACCCTCAGAGACAGCAATTGTTACGGCCCCTTTAATATAGTGGAACGAAATCTTATTGTACTCCTCAAAAAGAGGCAGATAGATGAGATTTACATAGATTAATGGAAAAATGCGAAACTCCGGTTGATAGATTTTTACCATGTTTACAAAGGTGCTGTTTACAGCAAAAATAAGAGTCATTCTCTCATGCTCTACCTCAATTGTATTTATCTCATCCAAATCGTCCAGTTTATGCTGACCTCCTAAAACTTCAAGTTCCGAGACTCCTTTATGGATACTCCTGGGTATTGGTGAATACTTCTCGGTACCCCAAATAAGATTAACTCTCTTATAATTACTGCGAAGTATTGGCATTGTGTTGAACAAATCGGTACACCGCTTTACAAACAGATCCATATCCTCCCTCTCCATCAGAAAGTCAGATGAGTACAGAAAGAGCAGATCCCCCTGTTTATCGTTTATAACCGAAAAAGAAAATCCATTCAAGTCAGCTTGAATGGATAGTCTGTATTCAGTTGTCTTTCCCAGCTGAGGCTGATTATTGACAATTATAGGCATAATTACTATTCCCAGTTACCCGCATTGTTATTAGGTGCATCAATACTTCCCACTTTAAGGCCCGGATAACGACCCACAAGTTCACGGTCTGCATTAAGGTTTACAATTAGTTGTCTCTCAAGACCAAAAAGAAGATAGTCATAAGGTGCTGCTGCTTCGAAAAGAGCAACATCAACACCAGATACTCTGGCAATTATTGCCTTCATTAACATTTTTTTACCGCCGCTGAAAGGTATATAAGCGACAGAGTCAATAATGAAACCTGGTCTCTTTAGTAGAGTGTCTTTTACAGCAATCTGAATACTGTCGCGGAATACCCTCTTTTGGGCAACAGCAACGGAGTCATCCATCGAACCAATCTGTCTTACAATAGTGATCTGCTCATTATTGTAAAAATTGATCAGAGAGTCAAGATCGCCGGTGAATTTATTGTACTTAGACTTATAGGCAACCTGCAAAGTGCGTATATCCTTAAGTCTTTCGATACAAACGGACTCCCTTGCTTTTCTGTTTCTTTCAAAAACCACAGGTTCCTGAACACTTCTGTAAATCAGATAGCCTAAGACAATTATAATAATAGGCAGTACAACAATTATTAAGATCTTTTTCATTGTTTGTTATAGAATTTATATTAATCTCCTGTATAGCAGTTTTTGGTAATGTGCAATAAGTTTCACAAAAGTAAAATAAATATTTAGACCCCGCAATATATTTTCCTATTTTTGTCCCAATTATTTTAATATGAAGAGATACATAGACAATGATAGTGTCCGCGAGTTTCGAAGGCTGGTAACTAAGGCCGGTAATGTTCTTATTATTAGTCATATAAATCCGGATGGAGATGCAGTTGGGTCTGTGTCAGCAGTAAAGAGCTATCTCTTTGCAATGGGAATTCATTCAACAGTTATACTGCCAAACAGATATCCCGATTATCTGGAATTTCTAGATAACAAAGATCCATTTAAGATATACAGTGAAAACCCCAGTGAGATTATTAAGCTTGCAGACTCTGCCGACCTAATAATTGCAGTAGATTTCAACA
This sequence comes from Bacteroidales bacterium, assembly GCA_030695305.1. GTDB lineage: Bacteria > Bacteroidota > Bacteroidia > Bacteroidales > UBA932 > Bact-08. The sequence continues at coordinate 2,137 of JAUYTB010000243.1, read as the reverse complement.
AACTAGAGAGAGTAGATGAGCTCGAAAGTCATATACTTAGCTCAAAAGCAGATAAAATACTGATAGACCACCATCCGCATCCGGACAGAGAGAGCTTCTCTCTAATAATCTCCCAAACAGAGGTCTCATCTACATGTGAACTTCTCTTTTGGTTGTTTAAAGAGATTGAGGATGAGTGTGGTAAAATAGACAAGGATGTTGCCGTGTCGCTCTATACAGGTATGATGACAGATACTAATAACTTTTCCAACTCTGTATCTTCCTCTACATTTCTTATGGCATCCGATTTGCTTGACAGAGGTGTGGATAAGGAGTATCTCCAACATATGGTTTTTGGAGGCTTTTCTGTAAGCAGAATGAGATTGATGGGACATGTGCTTCTTAATAAGATGGTTATTATACCGGATTACTGTGCGAGTTACATTGTACTTACCAAAAAAGAGATGGAGAGCTTCGGATTCAGCGAAGGAGACAGTGAGGGTTTTGTAAATATGCCTCTAAATATTAAAGGGGTTAATATTGCGGCTCTGTTTACAGAGACAGACTCTCATATAAGGGTATCACTCAGGTCAACTGACGATTTTTCGGTGAACCGTCTCTCTGCGTTACACTTTAACGGGGGTGGACATGAGAGGGCAGCAGGGGGCAAATTATATATACCGGTTGAGAAGGCAGGCGAGTATTTCGAAAAATCACTTAGAGAGAGTTTCTTACTCTGTAAAGGGGTGAAAACAGAGAAGAGCCAGGAATAAAGATAATTATAGGAAATTGAGATACCTACCCAGATTAATAGTATTTATATGAAGATAAAAGCGTTTACCTTAATTGTATTATCTCTTTTGCTGATATTTCTCAACTCCTGTTCAAAAGAGGAGAGGGCAAATTTAATGACACAGCAGGAGTCTCAGATAGAGAACTATATCAAGACTCTACAGGATAAAAGAGTAGAAGTTCTCGATGGCGTATGGCGTGTTGTATTTGAGGAGGGGAGCGGAAATAGAGAGGCAGCTTCCGGAGACTCTGTAGTTTTCAATTATGCCGCATATATCTTCAGTTCGGGTAAGGGTGCCCTTTACGACACTAATGTTAAGAGTATTGCAGATGAGGCGGGGATTTACAGAGAGCTCTCTCACTTTGTTCCAAAAAAAGAGGTTCTGGGAAAAGGCAGATTACTCTCCGGACTTGAAAAAGGGCTGATATCTGCAAAACCGGGGGAGAGTAGTTATGTGATTTTCTCTGCAAGGCACGGTTTTGGTAATGTACAGACGGGACTTGTACCAAAAATGTCGCCCTTACTTATAGAGGTTTGGCTGATTGAGGTGAAAAAGAATTAATTTTTTATAACTTTGTCTCTTCAATAATAATTAAAATAACATTTTTCCAGAAATATTTTTACGAATGAATACCAGATACAGAATCGATTTCGCACTGATTTTTTTAGTTATCATGATTGTTTTATCCTCTTGTGCGAAAGAGGTTACGGAGAGTACCGACGCATTGGAGAAGCGAATCTTGGATGCTCATATAAAGGTGGTTTATAAAGATACCATTAAACCTCTCTCCAGCGGAGTCTATGTTATAAACAACATAAAGGGGAGTGGCAAAGAGATAAAGGAGAAGAGCTGCGTATTTGTCAGATATTCAAAACTGAGTCTTAAGAATGTTTATGAACAGACAAGTATGGAGGAGATTGCAAAGAATGTCGGAGGTTTTGCCTACTCAAACTATTATGGTCCGGTGCTATTTGAACTTGGTAATATCAGTATGATGAAGGGTATGGAGCAGGGGTTTCTCAAACTTAGGGAGGGTGCCAATGTTAGAATGATAATACCCCCTTGGGCATCAGAGCTAGATTATAAGGGATCTGAAAGGCAGTTACCAACATCCGCTGTCTATGATTTTGAGATTCTTAAGGTCATAGATGACTACCCACAATACGAACTGGACTCGCTTCATATGTTTAGCAGTATGCACTATCAGGGGCTTGACTCTCTGGTAAAGGGTTACTACTTTAAATCTCTTCAAGAGGGAGATGGCGACTCGGTAAAGGTGGGAAGTACAATCAGGTATAACTATGTAGGGAAGCTGTTAAACGGATTTGTCTTTGATACAAACATAGAAGATACTGCCCGTAAGT
>JAUYTB010000220.1 GCA_030695305.1 Bacteroidales bacterium | reverse complement strand
AGATCTGGAAAAAAGCGTTAGAGAATGTAACACCACAAGTTGAGGTAAAAAGCCGCAGAGTGGGTGGAGCAAACTTCCAGGTTCCTACAGAGGTGCGTCCCGAAAGGAAGATTTCAATTTCGATGAAAAACCTTATTATGTACGCACGCAAACGGTCTGGGCATACCATGGCCGACAAACTTGCCGCAGAGATCATGGCAGCTTTCAACAACGAGGGTGCATCATACAAGAGAAAAGAGGATATGCATAAAATGGCGGAAGCCAATAAGGCATTTGCACATTTCAGATTTTAGCACTACCAGCACCACATTAAGAGATAAATGGCAAGAGATTTACAATACACAAGAAATATTGGCATCATGGCCCACATTGATGCCGGGAAAACAACTACATCCGAACGAATTCTTTTTTATACCGGTAAAACCCATAAGATTGGAGAGGTCCATGACGGAGCTGCGACAATGGACTGGATGGTTCAGGAGCAGGAGAGAGGGATTACCATTACATCGGCAGCAACAACTGCATTTTGGAATTATGGAGGCCAACTGTATCAGATTAATCTTATAGATACTCCCGGTCACGTAGACTTTACAGTTGAGGTCGAGAGATCTCTTCGCGTACTTGATGGCACTGTTGCCACGTTTTGCGCAGTTGGCCGCGTACAGCCTCAATCTGAGACTGTTTGGCGTCAGGCAGACAAGTACCATGTCCCAAAAATGGCATATGTTAACAAAATGGATCGCACAGGTGCAGATTTCTATGCAGTAGTAGAAGAGATCAATAGCAAACTGGGCGCAAATGCTGTTCCAATTGCACTTCCTATAGGTGCCGAAGATAAATTCGAAGGTATAGTTGACCTTATTTCTAACAAGGCATACTACTACGATCAGGACAATAAAGAGCTTGTTAACTACGTTATTAAGGATGTTCCGGAAAACATGAAAGCAGAAGTTGACGAGTGGAGAGCAAAACTTGTTGAGTCTGTGGCAGAATACAACGACGCCATCCTTGAAAAGTTCTTTGATAATCCTGACTCAATAACCGACGAAGAGCTTATTGATGCACTTCGTAAAGCTACTATCGATATGGCAGTGGTTCCGGTAACTTGTGGCTCTTCTTTCAAGAATAAAGGTGTTCAGTATCTTCTGGATTCAGTGATGCGCTATCTGCCTTCACCTCTTGATATCGGAGATATTAAGGGCATAAACCCGGATACAGAGAAAGATGAGATTCGCAAAACAGATATTAAGGAGCCGTTCTGCGGTCTTGTTTTCAAAATAGCAACCGACCCTTATGTTGGTCGTTTGGCTTATATCAGAGCTTACTCCGGTAAACTTGATTCGGGATCATATATTCTTAACACTCGCTCCGGCAAGAAAGAGAGAGTTGCCCGTCTTTACCAGATGCACTCAAACAAGCAAAATCCGATTGACTTTGTAGAGGCAGGAGACATTTGTGCTGCTGTTGGTTTCAAAGAGCTTCGTACCGGAGATACAGTATGTCTTGAGTCAAAACCAATTGTTCTGGAGTCTATGTCGTTCCCTGATCCTGTTATTGGTCTTGCTGTAGAACCAAAAACACAGAAGGATCTTGACAAACTGGGTATGGCATTATCTAAACTATCAGAAGAGGACCCTACTTTCACAGTAAAGACAGATCATGAAACAGGTCAGACCGTAATTAGCGGAATGGGTGAGCTTCACCTTGAGATAATTGTGGACCGTCTTAAGAGAGAGTTTGGTGTAGAGATCAATCAGGGTGCTCCTCAGGTTAACTACAAGGAGGCAATACGCTCTACCGTCCAGCATCGTGAGGTATTCAAGAAACAGACCGGTGGTCGTGGAAAATTTGCAGATATAATCTTCGAGATTGGGCCTGCAGATGAGGGCATATCAGGACTTCAGTTCATTGATGAGGTAAAGGGTGGAAATATCCCAAGGGAGTACATTCCGTCTGTTGAAAAGGGCTTTAAAGCAGCCCTATCCAATGGTGTCCTTGCCGGATATGAGGTAACGTCACTTAAAGTCAAACTTAAAGACGGATCATTCCACGCTGTTGACTCAGATGCACTATCTTTTGAAATATGCGCAAGACAGGCGTTCCGTAAAGCTTGCCCTAAAGCGCACCCATATATCCAGGAGCCAATTATGTCTCTCGAAGTTGTTACTCCGGAAGACTATCTTGGAGATGTTATCGGTGACCTTAACAAGCGCCGTGGTCAGATTAGCAATATGGATTCTAAGGGTAATGCAAGAATTGTCAAGGCCAAAGTTCCGCTTGCCGAACAGTTCGGGTATGTTACCATTCTACGCACACTTTCATCCGGACGTGCAACAAGCACAATGGAGTTCTCTCACTATACCGAACTTCCTGTAAACCTTGCAAAAGAGGTTATTGAGAAAGCCGGTGGTAAGAAATTTGATAGCGACTTAGACGAATAAAAGAGAAAATAATAAAGATATGAGCCAAAAAATAAGAATTAAACTAAAATCTTACGATCATATGCTCGTCGATAAATCGGCAGACAAGATCGTGAAAACAGTTAAGGCTACCGGTGCAGTTGTAAGTGGTCCTATTCCACTTCCTACAGACAAAAAGATCTTCACAGTAAACCGCGCTACCTTCGTTAACAAGAAGGCACGTGAGCAGTTTGAATTGAACTCTTTCCGTCGTCTGCTCGATATCTACAGCTCAACCCCAAAAACTGTTGATGCTCTTATGAAACTTGAGCTTCCAAGCGGAGTTGAGGTAGAGATCAAAGTGTGATGATGAATCAGATTTTGATATAAAGATCAGAATTTGATTAAAAATATTGAAAAATTGAAAAAGAGAGTGCATTAAATAATAGGAGTTAAGAGATTTTTACTATTTTTGCACTCCATTTCGGGCCCATAGCTCAGTTGGTTAGTAGCACCTGACTCATAATCAGGGGGTCGCTGGTTCAAGCCCAGCTGGGCCCACAAAAAAAGCACTTGCAGGATGCAGGTGCTTTTTTTATGGGCCCGGGGCCCATCGTGTTTGACCCACCCCCAAACCCCCTCCTGGAGGGGGCTTTTGCGGCTAAAGCCGCGAATTCAACATAAAATTAAAGCTCGCATTTTGTTCACTACCTACGGTCGTGACTCTTGACTAGAGTTACACAACCTCTACTCTGCTTCTTCCATTAGCTGTTTTGATAACTCTTACCTGAGCGGTAATCCTCTCTGTCATCTCGGCAACGTGTGAGATTACGCCTATTTTGCGCCCTTGAGTTTGTAAATGTTCGAGTGCATCCATGGCTACTCGTAGTGTCTCTATATCTAATGAACCAAAACCTTCGTCAATGAAAAGTGACTCCACTTTCATTCTGTTAGAGGATAGTGAGGATAATCCCAGAGCTAATGCAAGTGAGATTAAAAATGACTCCCCCCCTGATAATGAGTGAACAGTCCTTATCTCTCCTAACATATCCAAATCAACAACTTGTAAAGCCAAAGTGTCGGGTATTCGCTGTAATTCATATCTTTTGGAGAGCTCTCTCAGGTGGTTATTGGCATAAGAGAGCAACGAGTCAAGCGTATATCCCTGCGCTATCTCTTTGAATTTTGAACCTGTGGCTGAGCCAAATAATTCGTTGAGTTTTTTCCAGTTTTCCGATAATGCCCCTCTCTCTGCCAACTCCTTTTCATACACCTTTATCCGCTCCAGACCTTTTTGGTGATTTGAAAAGAAAAGATCTATCTCTGCCTCTCTTTTAGTCGTTTGGTCTAGCTGACTTTTCATGTCTGTTAGTTGTAACTCAAGAGACTCTTTTGTATCACCTTCACTTAGTGGTCTTTGCTCTAACTCATTGTGTTTAGAGAGATTTTTCACTCTTTCGGCAAGTGTTGCCACTGCAGTGGTACGACTCTCTGTCAATGTGGCCAAAAACTGCTTTTCGGCAATAAGCCAGGTATTGTCATTATTCAACAGCTCCGAGAGACTCTCAAAAGAGTCAACAACTCTCTTTGAGGTAATCCAACTCTCTATCTTTGCACTTAACAACCCACACTCCTCTTTTAATTTTGCAATTGCACTCTCAATTTGGCCAACAGTTGCTTTTATAGCCTCATGCCTGTTTATTAAAGAGGTTTTGTAATCCAATGCCTTTTTATAATTCCCTGCAACTTCATTTTTTTTATCACTAAAGTATCTAGAAACTTCATTGGTCGACATCCCTTCCAATAATAACTTTCTTTCATCTTTTAATTGAGTAAGAAGTTGCGCAACCTCAAATTCTCTTCTCCTCTTGGCTTCTAAAGTTTGAGTCAACTCTTTTTTGGCCTCCAGCCAATTAAGCAGAGTAGTTTTTTTATTAGTAATGGCCTCCTTTACATTGGCCAATTTAGCACTGTTTTGGCTCCATTGTGCAGCTATTTTTTTTAGATTTTTTTGTAAAGAGCCATCTTCAAATTCAAGTTTCCACGATGGGAGCTTTTCCAGAATTACGGATACCTTTGCAATTGCAGCTGATGATAATTTTGTATAGTTGTCAACATTAGTAGAGAGGCGGGTTAACTCCTCCTTTTTTCTCCCTATTTCACCCAATAAAATTGATATGTTATCTGTAGCGGCTTTTTTAGCCCGTTTTAACTCCTCCTCTTGCAAACTCTCTCCGCTAATTGCTCCCTTCAAAGGATGGTGCAAACTTCCACATACAGGACAAGGGTGCCCATCCTCTAATTTTGCTCTTAAATCTGCAATCTCTGCCGGGAGCAGAGTATTCAACCGTTTTAACTCTTGCTCTAAATCTTCTAATTTTTTAGTATCATTATCGAAAATTGTCCGATTATCATCAAGCGATTTTTTGTTAATGAATTTTTGAGCGTTTGCAATTGATGCATCATCAAGCAGACTTGTGATCAAATCAACTCTTGGAACAATATCTGAGTACAAAATACTCTCTTCAAACCATTTTGAAATGGAGTCAACCTCTTTTTGCATTAACTCTATCTCTTTTTGCAAGGAAATAATAGAGCTATCTACTCTCTCGAGCGACTGTTTAGCTGTATAAAGCTCCTTTTGAGCATCTTTTACGCCAGGTTGAGCTACCTCAATTTTAATATCCAGCTCACGGGCTTTTATAATTTGCGGCTCTATCTTTTCAAATGACAAATTTAACTCTTGCTGCTCCCTCTCTAATGCTTTGAAACTCTCTTGTGCCTCTAACAACAATTTCGCATTCGAATCTCTCTCTATCACCTGTTTATCAAGATTGGAGAGGTTAACTTCTAACTGATTTTGTGAATTTTGCAGTGCTTTGAAATCATCTCTTATCTCCCGGACATCTTCAATTTTTTTAACATATTCGAATCTGGGATTAGCTTCTATTATAGCTTTTTGAGAAGTTTCGACCTCTTCCTGAGCCTGTTTTACGCTACTTTTTAATGCCTCTTCGTCTATTATCCATTTAATCTTTGTAGTATATCTATCAACCTCAATTTTTAAAGCTTTTAACTCATCTGCAATTTTGTGTTTTTCATTAATAAGATCCTCTATCTCGTCATTTGAAAGTAGTTCAATATCTGCAATCTTCTCTTTTAGTGTATTAAAATTCTGTTCAGCAATCTTTGATTTTTCAAAAATCGAAATGGAAATACGTGAATAGATATCTGTCCCTGTCAGTTTTTCAAGTAACTCTGCTTTTTCTGATTGTCTAGCTCTAAGAAATGTTGCAAAATCTCCCTGAGCTAGTAATACCGAACGGGTAAACTGCTCAAAAGTCAAACCAATAAGCTCCGATATCTTGGTAAGGAGTTCGGTTTTACGGCCCTGTACCTCTATATTGGAATTTAAATTTATCAGTCGTAACTCACTGTTTTGCATAGAACCGTCCACTCTGTTTCTAGCTCTTTTCACAGACCAGGTTGCACGAAATCTCTCTCCGCCTAGTGACACAAACTCTACCTC
>JAUYTB010000208.1 GCA_030695305.1 Bacteroidales bacterium | reverse complement strand
GTGTTTTTGCCATTTCTTCTGATAATGAAACGTTCACCATCCTCATTTTCGATGATTGCCAATTTTCTGTCCTTTGACATCAATTGAACTATGGATGAGCTTGTCATTGATTTGAATTCCTCTGGGGATACGATAGTTTTTTGATTTTTCATTTGTATTCTGTTTTGATTAAAAACTTGGGTCAATTCTCATGCTGTGGGTATTGAGCGCGATAGCTCTACCATTCTGGGAGTCTCCGTGTCTTACCCATCGGCCATTTTTCCTTAAAGTGAAAATCTGTCCGGGATCTTCATGTTCCACTTCTCCGATTTCGTAATCTTCCCCATAGAAGTCGATCACCTTGTATTTGTTTGGTTTAACCTCAATTTTGTGATCAGAAATAATTCTGGTCACCGTAAACGGATAGCGGTCTGTGTACATAATTTCGCAGCATGGCATCCCTACCACCGGGGCGATAGGATTCTGCTGCATGATCATTGATTGAAGGCTTACTGTGTTCATAGGTTTAGAAATTTGAAGTTTTGATTATTTGATCTATTTTTTCACTGAATAGCTTTAAGTTCTCCTCATCAAGTGTTGCGGCAAACTGAAGGATAGCGTTGGGAGAGGCATAGCCTTCTTTTTTGCAAAATCCTTCGTACTTGGTTTTGAAGTGGGTGTTCATCCAACCGTAGGTATCAGGATTCCATACTTGATCAATGATACCAGAAGGTATGTTGTGGATAAACCTGAAAACAGCAATAATTACATTTGCGTTTGATTCTTGTGTAGTGCTCATGGTTTTAAAGGTTTGGGTTTCTGGAAATTGTTAATCCGTATGTTCTGTAGGTTGAACCTCCGATTCTTTCTTCTTCATAGGATGATTCAGTTATCTTAAGACCGTAGCTCTGTATCCACTCTTTATTAAATCTGTCGATGTCAGCTTGATTCTTAAGAACATATTTGGTCAAATCAAACATCACGTTTGTTACGACGTTAGGTGTTTCATGCCGCATGGCTGAGGCACATACATTTGAAAATCCAGCCCTTCCAAATGAGCTGTAAAAATCAAACAGTCCTGAGATGGCTGTTTTTTCTAAAATAAAGGCCATGGCTTCTTCAAAGCAATCTGCCTGGATTCCTGTTTGGGTTTTGAATAATTGTTTGTCCATTGTTTTAAATTTAAGAGCCGGAGGTTGTCCCCCGGCTCA
>JAUYTB010000202.1 GCA_030695305.1 Bacteroidales bacterium | reverse complement strand
TAATCAGGGGGTCCTAGGTTCAAGTCCTAGACGAGGAGCAAAAAAACAGAGGCTGTCTAAATATTAGGCAGCCTTTCTCTTTGCCAGAGTTTGAGGTATAGTACAATAGATCAATTAGATATAAAACGCAGTTTTCCAAATTTGGGAAATTGGCATTTGTAAGAACTTGCAAAATACAATGTTACATCAAACTCTGGCAAAGCCGAAAAGATCTCGTAAGCCCAATCCTCCCCGAAAGGCAAATACAAAATAAAAAATCGTAAATAGTCCGTCAATTATGCCAGTGAACCAAAATGTTGAAGGAAAATTGGACACAAACAACATATAAGCATAAAGTTGAATGACATAAAATGCCCGTCCAATAATAAGGCAACCCACGTTAAACGAATAACGTCTTATATTAAAAGCAGATAAAAACTGCAGATAGGCAAAGCACAAAAAGAATGACCCCAAAAAAACTGCGAAAAATGGATCAATTGGCGGATTGTCAATAATGCGTCCATTACCAATTACAAAAAAATAGAGAATGGCTGCAACTGTATCCCAGATTCCACTTGCAAAGAATGTGATTGCCAGAGGTTTTAATGATTTGGTTTTCATTTTTATTAATTTATGCAACCCAAGTGGGATTATCCTCTGAGTTACCACTATTATCGTTACAGAATACAATTTGTTGTGCAATCTGCTCATTGCTGGCTTTCTTTACAGCATCAAAAAGAGCTTTCTCCTGAATTTTTCTTATGTCAAACATAGTCTTGTTTAATTTATGATTGAATTTGATACGGCAAAATTATACTGTATACACATATCTAATAATTATTCTATGCTGAATGTATAAATTTGATAGTTAAAAGAGTAAATATGAGATGTGAAAGTAAGTTCGAAAAAAACATAATAACTCACAACTCTCTTTCTAAATGTCTCTTTTGCTGTATAGTTATTTCACAAATCTTTAAGTTAGCATATCTTATCTCATCCCATAATATCCCGTTTTTGAAAATTGCCTTTCTAAAAACACCTTCTTTGACAAAACCACATTTTTCTAAAACTCTTTGAGATGCAAGGTTGTATTCGAAAACTCCGGTATGAATTCTTACAATATCTAATTCTACAAATCCGTATTCGCAGATTAAGTTCACAGCTTTTGTCATAATACCTCTGTTCCAAAATTGTTCGTTTAGCAAATATCCTATTTCTGCTGATTTTCTATAAACATCACTACACAAAAACAGTCCAATGTTCCCAACTCTGCTAAAGACAAAAATATGTATATTTACATAAAAAATGAAGACAGTTAGATTAATGACCTGCGAAAGTTCGGTTGAAGCATCACTTATCAAAGGCAGACTGGAGAATGAGGGTGTCAAATGTTTTTTGACAAACGAGAATTTCTCTAATTTAATGCCCAATTTTAACCAAATTATGGGCTCCGGAGTGCAGATAATGATAGATGAGGCCGATCTTAACAGGGCTGTGGAGATTCTGGAACTTAACAAGAGAGAAGAGCTGATATGTCCCGAATGTGGATCTCATAATATTAAAACAGTACTGGGAAAGAGTTCCTTTACCAAGATTATTATTGTAATACTCTCCCTTTTCAGTACAACCCCAATCAATAATATTAAGGGTGTAAACCGCTGCAGAGACTGTAAAAAAGAGTTCTGATAGTATTCTGCGTAAGCAGAACTATAACTAATGTATAAAAAACTCCATTTATTAAATACGGAGGAGTTGCATATTTAAATATATGATAATATGCATATTTCACAAAACACTAGCAGAAGGAAGTGTAAAAAAGAAGGTGCTGCCTATCCCCTCTTTGCTCTCTACCCATATTTCACCACCAAGCATCTTTACGTAACCCTTTGTTATTGCCAAACCCAGTCCTGCTCCCTGGGGTGCTTTGGTATCAGAGACAATAGCTTTTGCAAAACGGTCAAATATTATTTGCTGCATTTTTAAAGGAATTCCAATTCCCGTATCCTTTACAAAGAACTCCAGAGAATCTGCCTTTAAACTATATCCAAACTC
>JAUYTB010000238.1 GCA_030695305.1 Bacteroidales bacterium | reverse complement strand
ATAGATATAAAGTAGTAAAAGGCAATTGTACTTATTGCAATTACCATAATACGTGTGAATTTAGCATCTACTTTTATGATATTTGCTCTGTAAATTAAGAGCATAACCATAGCAGTTATAATTGTAAGAAGAGTAGCATTCATTACAATTCCCGGAGCACTCATTGCAAATGCCTCGTTAAACATTGCAGATATTGCACCAAGAAAAAGACCCTGTAATACAGCATAAACCGGGGCAAGATATTGCGCCAGGTTTGGCTTAAAACTAATAATTATTGCTGTTATGAAACCTCCGATAACCCCTCCCCACATCCATGGATTTACTGAAGCCGGATTTAAGGTGTCATAAAAAATTTTCCATGTATATGAGGCCCCGGCTAATACCATAAAGACCAATACAAGGGATTTTAAAGCAGTTCCCTTTACCGTCATTGTTTCGCTGTAGGTAGAAGCAGATAGACCTCTGAATACTTTTTCTGTTAGAACCGGATTTGCCATACTATTTTGAATAAGATTTAGTGTTATTCTATTATTATCTATTATTTACATCTAAACAGAGGGTTATCGTAAAGAAGCACCTTTTTTGCCTTTCTTATCCACTTCTGCTCCTCTGTCTTCATATGCTCTTTAACATCTTCCCAGTTACACTCTCCATTAAGGTAACCCAACATTAGATGATCTCCAACAAGTAACTCTATTGCCGTTTTGGTATTACCTGCCTCATATTTGCCCTCTCTAAAAGCAAATCCCGGAGAGTTTTCTCTGACGAAGTTGATAATTTGCAAATTGTGTGCCAAGGCATGGTAGTTTGCGCCCGGAAGTGGATGAAGCTGAAATCCGAAACAGGTCTCTGTCTGGTATTTATGAAAAACCGGAATGAACTTTGTCCATCTGATATAGACAGCAGGATCAAATATTGGATTCTCTGAATCGTTCCAGTTACGGAATCCTCTCTCTCTGTTAAATCCGGTGAGGTTCTCCATAAAAGGGGCACCGAAAAGCTCAAAAGGTCGCGTGGTGCCTCTCCCTTCACTAACATTGGTACCCTCCCACAGGCACTGGCCACTATAAAAGGAACATGTAAAGAGACCAGGAATATTTGGCGAAGGAGGTATGCTCCATGGTAGCATATCGCTGTATGTTAAGCTTGCTGCGTAAGATATTATATGGAGAGGGAATTTTGCATTAAGTTCATTATAAAATAGATAGGCCATCTCTCCGATAGTAAGGCCGTGTCTGTGCACTAACCCCTCAATGCCAATAAATGAGGCAAACTCCTCTTTTAGCATCGTCCCCTCAACCTGTCTCCCGGCGGGATTTTGTCTGTCTAAAATATAGACAGGAAGGTTTATCCCCTCCTTTTTTAGAGTCTTAAAAAGATTGAGGATAGTTGTATTGAAAGTGTAGTATCTGGAACCTACATCCTGAAGCTCAATAATGAGAGCATCAATATCTGACAATTTATCTGACTGAGCATTAAGAGACTCTTCGTCGGTTCCGTAAAGCGATACAAATTCACAACCCTCCATTCCAAGATTGTTATAAATTTCGGTCTTATCTAATTTTACCTGATCCTGAAGCTCTCCAAAAAGTCCGTGTTCCGGAGTAAATACTCTCTTAAGAACTCCTCTGGAGTACAGTGTCTCAAATATATACTCACCGTTTTCCGGATGCCATGCTGTTTGATTGCACAATACTGCAACGCGTCCGCTCTTAAGTACCGTGTCTGGTTGCTCTAGTAGAGGTGTTGTTCTGAATGAAAACATTTTATAAGTTTTTTATATCGGATAATATTTTATTGGCAAGATTGTTTGCATTTATTGTGTCCGGGGCCTCTGCATACACTCTTATGATTGGCTCTGTATTGGATTTTCTCAGATGTACCCACATCCTCTCATCGTCAAAATCAATTTTAACTCCGTCGGTATCGTTAACTCTGTGTTTTGAGTATAGCTCTTTTATCTTTAAAAAAATTGCATCTACATCAATTCCGGGTGCTAGATCAATCTTGTTCTTTGAGGAAACATATACCGGGTACCTTTTCCTAAGTTGAGAGAGGGTGCATTTCTCTATGGCGAGATGGCTAAGAATCAGCGCTATCCCTATAAGTGCATCTCTTCCGTAGTGCAAGTCCGGCATAATAACACCTCCGTTACCCTCGCCACCAATGACGGCATTGACCTTTTTCATCATCTCAACAACATTAACCTCACCCACAGCAGATGGGTGGTAACTGCCGCCGGCACTCTCTGTAATATCTCTGAGAGCTCTTGAGGATGAAAGATTTGAGACAGTAGAACCTTTTCTGGTTTTTAGGACATAATCGGCAGCAGCAACAAGGGTGTACTCCTCACCAAAAGGGTTGCCCTCCTCTGTGATAAGAGCAAGACGGTCGACATCTGGATCTACTGCAATTCCCATATCTGCCCGCTCTTTAACTACAGTAGAGGAGAGCTGTGTCAGATGTTCTGGTAGAGGTTCCGGATTGTGAGGAAATCTTCCGTCAGGATCACAGTTAATCTTTATGGTATTTACACCAAGCGCCTCTAAAAGAGCAGGTATCACCAAACCACCAACAGAGTTCACAGCATCGAGTACAACTGTGAATCCAGACCTGTAAATGGCCTCTGTATTGACAAGAGGGTGGGAGAGTACTGCCTCAATATGTTGATTAGTAAAGTCTTTATATGTTATAACGCCTAGATTTTCAACCTCTGCAAAGCTATAGAGCGAGCCATCTGCAACTGTTAAAAGTTCCTCGCCATCGGCTGCATTTAAAAACTCCCCTTTTTCGTTAAGAAGTTTAAGAGCATTCCACTCCTTTGGATTATGAGATGCAGTTAGAATAATTCCACCATCGGCCCTCTCAAATACAACAGCCATCTCTACAGTAGGTGTAGAAGCCATGCCTGCATTGATTACATCTACACCGCAAGCCATAAGTGTACCGCATACTATTCTGTCTGCCATCTCTCCGGAGATACGTGCGTCTCTCCCAACAACAACCTTGCAGCGGGATCTCTCTCCGGAACGTTTTTTTATCAGCCAGGCAAAGGCAGATGTAAACTTAACAATGTCCAGAGGTGTGAATGCCTCTCCAATCTCACCTCCGATTGTGCCTCTTATACCAGAAATTGATTTTATAAGTGTCATAATTATAATGTATTATCTACATTTTGCTATAAAAAAATATGGGTGTTAAGGTACAAAAAAATACCTTGACACCCAATATTTATAATCTGACAGATTTATGCCGGAAGAGCAAGGAATGCTGCAGCAAATGCAAGAATTGCATATAATTCAGGGAATACTCCAAGAATCATAGTTTTTCCGAATACGTCATTTCCGTTACCCATCTCAACAATCCCGTTTGCAACCAAAGAGGCCTGCTTAAGGGCAGAGAAGAGACCAACAACGCCAAGAGCAATACCTACTGCAAAAACAGCAAGTCCCTGATTAAGGGTAAGTACTGCAATATCCTTAATACTCATAAGCATAAGGAAAAATCCGGCAAAACCATAAAGTCCCTGAGTTGAGGGAAGTGCACAAAGAATCATTGATGATCCAAAAATATCAGGGTTCTTTTTTAGAGCACCAATTGTTGCGTTTCCGCCGATAGTTACACCTATGGCACTCCCGATACAGGCGAGGGCAAGCATAACTGCCATACCTGTGTAAGCTAAGATTAGTGGTAATGTTTGTTCCATAATTTTAATATTATTTTTTATTTAATTAATTTAACTCAATTTCATATCCTTACCCAAAGGACGGAACGGACGCCCGCCTCCGGAAAAACTTGCATTCTTATAAAACTCAACAAATGTGAGACGCATAGGGTGAACAAAGGCACCAAGACTGGATAACATAAGCACCATTAAGTGTCCCACAAGAAGCATTAATCCCGCAAAAAACCATCCAACATACTGGATTCCCGAGAGACTCATTGCCACAGAGTTTACAACCATCCCAAGAATAGCACCGGCTGTACCGAGTCCAAAAAGTCGTATATATGAGAGCATATCTCCAAAGAGAGAGGTTACATCCCAAAAGGAGACCACACCTCCAAAGAATCTTTTAAGCGGATTTTTGCTGTCAGACGAGAATCCAAGAATAAGAAAAGCTCCTGCTATTGCCAGCCAGTTCAATATTTGTGGAACTACTATTGTCTCCGACATAGTTGAAGCGTACTTAAAAGATGCCCATACAATAAGGAGAGTCCATCCAATATTACTCATACCATACTGCCAACCTCTGTTGATTATAGAGTAAATAGCATTTAGCATTCTTGCAAATACAATCTGAAACAGTCCAAAGACTATTGCAAACCAGAACATCTTAAGATCGGAGAAGAAGAGCTCCTTTACAGAGTCGTGCATAGGGATAATCTCTTTTAGAGATGTACCAAAAAAGACTCCGGGAAGTGCACCCATAAGAATTGCTCCAAAACCAAGGAATTGTACCAGAGTGAGATACCCTTTAAACTTTGGAAATTTGAACTTAGCTAGTGTTGCACCTAATAACAGAATAAGACCATAACCCATATCTCCCAGACAAAGACCGAAAAATAGCATATAGAAAGGGGCAAAGTAGGGGGTGAGGTCAAGCTCTCCATATTTAGGCAACATATAAAGATCGCCAATTGGCTCGTAAAGAGAGGCGAAAAAGCTGTTCTTCAGTTTTACAGGCGGGTTATCTTCCTTAACAGCATCCTCTGTTATATAGTAAACGCCCTCACCATCAAGAAGCTTTGTTACAGATTCTCTGTTCTCTACAGGGGCAAACCCGCTTAGAAGAACAATAGAACCCTCTGCTTCACGCACAGAGGATTGACCTGCAAGATAGAGGTCAAGTTCACTCATAACTCTCTCTCTCTCCCTCTCCATTCGGGAGATTTCGAAATAGAGATCCAGAATTATTTTACTGTTACTCTTAATCTCCTCTGCTACCTCAAAAATTCTCTTCTCAAGAAGGTCGCAGGATCTTTGCGGTTGCTTGCTCTCTGTTATCTCAAATCTTAAATCCTCCTCCTTATTGGTCAAAATGGCAAAAAGAACCCTCCCGTTAACACTGTTTAATACTTGGAGTATATAACTCTTCTCCCAATCTGGATTGAATTTTTTTTCTGATACAGAGAAGAGATGGATCTTATAGCCGAGTTGCTCAATTTTTGCTACATCCTCCTTATGAAAAGCACCCCAAAGTGTGGACTCGTCATATTCGCGCTTAAGCGAGTCTGCCTCCTGAAGTAGTTGCTCTCTTGAAGAGATTGCCTCTTCTGCAATATTGAGAAGTTCTCTCTCATTAAGAGTCGTAAATTTATCTGATTTAAACATTTCATTACGAACCTCCTCTGAAGTAGATTCGTAATGAGCATTAATTCTCTTAATAATCCGTTGATACCTGCTGTTTATTCCGAAATACTCTTTTGATTTCTCGTCAACAGCCCTATTCTCCCTGGTAATATCCACCATCCCCAGACTCTGCACCTTCTCTAAAAATGGTGCAAGATCTGTGTGGAATAGGATAAAGGAGTATTTCTCCATTTTTGTAATCATACCGTATCCTCCTGCTGCTGTCTCTTTTTAACAATCTTCTGTGAAGCTTTGGAGAGGTTCTCCTCATCTTCCATAAACCGTTTAATCTTTAATATTGCCTCCTGATAACCGGGGATTTGTACCTTCTCGTACAAATTTACCTTTTGAGTTGTCTT
Source organism: Bacteroidales bacterium (assembly GCA_030695305.1). Lineage (GTDB taxonomy): Bacteria > Bacteroidota > Bacteroidia > Bacteroidales > UBA932 > Bact-08. The sequence goes on along the minus strand of JAUYTB010000238.1, from coordinate 6,423 downwards.
CTTTCTGGCATAATCCAGAAGTCTCATCTTCTCCAGGTAGATCTCCGACTCAATACCAAGTTGAGCAAGTCTTTTGAGTATACCTATTCCGTCGTTGTACCAGATTGGCTTTGCAAACAGATTGTATGGCTTAACCTCATATATTACATCTTTTAAAGATGGTGTGCGAATTCCCGCAATCTTGACAACATCAAGCTCGACATCCTTAACTGAGATTAATCCCGGCTCAAACTCATTCCAAAGCCCTGCAAGATAGTCATAAGACTTTAATGCATCGCTGAGCTGTTGTGTTAGCTCCTCCGAACGATCCTTTGCTCTTTTTACCTCCAGGCGGAGTGCAGACTCTTTATTTTTGAGAGTTGGCAAAGCTTTTATACGAACCTTAAGCTGTTTGTTAAGGTCGTTAAGCGATGTCTTATTAAATTGAAATTTAATTGCCATACTCCTCCTTTATCAGTTCTTCCAGTATTTTTGGGTGATCTCCTCTTTGATACTAACCTCAGTTTTACTGAAATATTTAGAAAATAGCATCCATCCGGTGTCAAGCATCTCGGTTGTGTTGATGTTAACCTCTATGGATAATAGCTTGTTAGAGTAGTCTTTTGCAAAACTAAGACAGCGAAGGTCGTAGTCACTAAGGTCAAAACCATTCTCCATTTTTGTCTTTGCATTGGCGGCATCTGCATAAAGTCTTACTGCAGCATTCATTACGTGGTTATGATCTTCCCTTGTCTTCTTTCCAATAACCAACTGCTTGAGACGTGAGAGTGAACGGAATGGGTCTACAATAACCTTTCCGGTATCTGAGTCGGTTCTCAGGAAGAGCTGTCCTTCTGTAATATAACCTGTATTATCAGGGATTGCATGGGTAATATCTCCTCCGCTCAAAGTTGTTACGGCAATAATTGTAATTGAGCCTCCGTCGGGAAGCTGAACTGCTTTCTCGTAGATCTTTGCAAGGTCGGAGTAGAGTGATCCGGGCATGGAGTCTTTAGATGGGATCTGGTCCATACGGTTACTTACAATACTCAGGGCATCTGCATAGAGAGTCATATCTGTAAGGAGTACAAGCACCTTCTCATTTTTGTCTACAGCAAAATACTCGGCAGCTGTGAGAGCCATATCCGGAATAAGAAGTCTCTCAACCGGAGGCTGCTCGGTAGTGTTTACAAAGCTGATAATCTTGTTAAGGGCACCTGCATTCTCAAATACCTGCTTATAGTAGAGGTAGTCGTCGTTTGTTAGCCCCATTCCTCCAAGAATAATCTTATCTACATCTGCACGAAGTGCCACCTGTGCCATTACCTGATTGTAGGGCTGGTCCGGGTCGGCAAAGAATGGAATTTTCTGTCCGGAAACCAGTGTGTTATTGAGGTCAATTCCTGCAATTCCGGTAGGAATAATCTCGGATGGCTGCATCCTTTTGTAAGGATTAACAGATGGTCCTCCGATATATCTTGTCTCTCCCTCTACAAAGGGTCCGTTATCAATAGGTTCTCCGTATGCATTGAAGAATCTTCCCGAGAGCTCATCACTGACTTTGATTGTTGGTGGTTCTCCGAAAAATACGACCTCTGCATTGGTGGGTATGCCCTCTGTCCCAGCAAAAACCTGAAGTGTTATGAGATCACGCTTGATTTTTACAACCTGTGCAAGGCGTCCGTCAACAGTTGCCAGTTCTTCATTTGTTATACCTTGCGCTCTGAGGGCAACTGTTGCCTTTGTAATAGACTCCAGTTGTGTATATATCTTCTGAAATGCTTTACTTGCCATTGTTTAATTCATTATTAAGTTGCTCAAGATATTTTTTGAAATCTGCGCTCTCAAACTTAGAGTAGTTCATCTGACGCATAGTGTTTATTATCTTTTTGTAAAAGTCTCCGCACTCCTCAAAACCCTCAAATTCGAACTCACGTTCGCATATATCAAGAGCCATGTAGTACATATAACTCTGTCTCTCCATAGGACAGTTTGCGTCAATCTTATCAAAAGCATCCTGCTGAAGGATAACAAAGTCCATTAGCTCAGATTTCCAGTATCTTTTATGATACTCCAAAGGAACTCCGTCATCACCAAGGATATTGATCTGCTCATAGGCCTCTTTACCTCTTAGAACAATATTTTTGCCTCTTAAAACTTTTTCTACCCAATCCTCTCCGATACGTTTCTTAAAATCCGCGATGATTTCGGGATACTCCAGATATTTAGAGTAGGAGTCGATAGGGTCGACTGCGGGATATCTTTTTCTGTCTGCCCTGTTTTGAGAGAGAGCAAAAAAGCATCTTGCAGCTTTCTTTGTTGACTCAGTTACCGGCTCTTTAAGGTTACCTCCTGCAGGAGATACAGTTCCTATAAAGGTTACAGACCCTGTCTCTCCGTTGTTTAGGTTAACGATACCGGCACGTGCGTAAAAACTGGAGATGATGGCCGGAAGGTCCATAGGGAACGCGTCAGCTCCGGGAAGCTCCTCCATTCTATTACTCATCTCTCTAAGTGCCTGAGCCCATCTTGATGTTGAGTCTGCAAGCAGCAGAACCTTAAGACCCATAGATCTGTAATACTCTCCAATTGTCATTGCTGTATATACAGATGCTTCACGGGCAGCAACAGGCATATTTGATGTGTTACAAATTATGGAAGTTCTCTCCATAAGCATCCTTCCGGTTCTTGGATCTTCCAGTTTTGGGAATTCGGTAAAGATCTCCACAACTTCGTTTGCCCTCTCTCCGCATGCAGCAAAGACAATAACATCTGCATCTGCCTGTTTTGAAATGGCATGCTGGAGAACAGTTTTTCCACTACCAAAAGGTCCCGGTATAAAACCCGTGCCCCCCTCTGCTATTGGATTAAAGGTATCTATAACCCTTACCCTTGTCTCCATAATCCTAAATGGCCTCGGTTTATCTTTATACTTTGTTATAGCAACCTTGACAGGCCATCTCTGTCTCATGGTAACAACGAAATCCTCTCCACTCTCTCCGGTCAGAACGGCTATAGTGTCATTTATTGTATACTCACCAGCCGGTACAATTGACTTTACTGTGTAACTTCCATTAAAAGAGAATGGTACCATAATTTTATGAGGTAACCAGCCCTCCTTTACCTCTCCGAGCCAGTCTGCTGCAATTACTTCATCGCCTACTGAAGCAAAAGGCATAAAGTCCCAACTCTTAGTCTGATTCAATGCCTCGGTGTAGTCTCCTCGCTTTAAAAAGACCCCCTCCATGGTCTCCAGATTATTCTGAAGTCCATCATAAATACTGGAAAGAATACCGGGACCAAGATCTATCTCTAGCATATGTCCCTGAAATTCTGCTTTATCACCGGCTTTTAGCCCGCGTGTACTCTCATAAACCTGAACAAATGCCTCTTTTCCATTGATCTTAATCACCTCTGCCATCATCTTTGTTCCGGACAGATCTATAAAACAGATCTCATTTTGAGCAACGGGACCATCTACCTCTATTGTAACAAGATTGGAGATAATCCCTGTAACTATTCCTGTGGTTTTCATATATTAATAATTTTTTTCCATTTTGAACGAACCTTTCACCTCATCTACAAATTGTTTGAAGATGACAGCTCCTCTCTTTTTATCTAACATGTTCCATCGTTTAACTATTGATGCCTTGAGTAGAAAGGAGAGTATAACATTTATATCAAAGTAATTGAATGTGCAGATCTCATTTGCCTTTTGCCAGCGATAGAGATCCAGCTGCTGTTCTCTGTCCAGGATATTCCCGATCTCCATTATTTTTAACAGTTCTGCTGCATTTTCGCTAATGTTGGCAACCCCAAAATCATTAGCTCTGCTTGTTCGAAGCTGTTCTGAAAATTCATTGTTACCTATAATGTAGGGAGTGGGATCCAAAGAGTTTTTTCTTGCAACAACTGCAACCTGTATGTTTCTGATCTCAAGATCGGCCGTAAAGTACTCTCGTATGAATTTTACCGGAGATTTAAGTGACGCTCTATAGAAATGGTTGTTGAGGTTCTCTTCTCTAAGTCCAAACATGAGCCATTGCATACAACGTCTCTCTTTTGGAGAGCTCATGCTGGAGATATGAGAGTATAGAGATTCAAAATCATATCCCGAGGCCTCATAATCCAATACAAGATCGGGTAGCCCTGCGATGATGTAGTGAAAATTTGCCATATCTATTCCGAGAATAAGAATTCGCGGGTTTTTGGCTTAAGATACTGAGATAAAAGCCCCTCAAAATCTTTATCGGTAAAGCTTATATGATAACCTTCACCTTTAGGCCCTATCTTAAATCCGGTAGTGACCTTTTTGTCATAGAAGAACTCTGTACCGCCATTGAGCTGTTGAACTATATCATTTTTAACAAAAGAGTCGAGCTCTCCTTTAAGTGACTCCGGCAGAAGAATCTCAAGGTTAACAGCTTCACTTTTAGATGGATTAAACGCAGCTATGGCCGTTTTTATAAGAGAGCCGAGAAACTCTTTGCTATCCAGTGCATCCTTTAGCGGATTGCGGATAGCTTTGGCTATTACTATCTCTTCAATTCTCTGTTTAACGGAAGCAAGAGTCTGTCGAGAAACCATTTTGATCTCATTTTCGGTTTTTACCCGGAAATCATCGGCATCTTTTTTTGCTTTTTCCAGAATCTCCTGATACTCCATCCTTGCTTTGGCAACAATCTCTTCTGCCTCTTTTTTTGCTTTTGCCTTTAGCTCTTCGGCCTCATATTTACCCTTAGATAAACCTTCTGTGTAAAGTTTTTCGGTAAGCTCTTGCAATTTATTTTGCATATCTGTAAAAAATTTAATTTGCCAAAGATATGCAAAATAAAAAAAAGCGCCGTAAAAAAGGCGCTTTTTTTAACAAAAATTTTTATTTTAGCTAAGGAAACCCAGCAGGATTCCTGCTGCTACAGCGCTGCCGATAACACCGGCAACATTGGGTCCCATTGCATGCATTAACAGATAGTTTGTTTTGTCGTATTCTAGTCCAACGTTGTTTGAAACCCTTGCAGAGTCAGGAACCGCAGATACGCCGGAGTTACCGATAAGCGGGTTTATCTTATTGCCATCCTTTAAGAAGATGTTTAGTGCTTTAACAAACAAAACACCGGTTGTTGTTGCAATCACAAAAGATCCTGCTCCAAGGCCAAAGATATAGATGGATTTAAGTTGCAGAAATTTATCTGCCTGAGTAGAGCAACCAACTGTAAAACCAATTAGAATGGTGACAATATCGATAAGCGGACCACGGGCAGTCTCAGCAAGCCTTCTTGTTACACCGCTCTCTTTTAGTAAGTTACCAAAGAAGAGCATGCCAAGAAGCGGCAGACCGGACGGAACAATAAATGCGGTTAAAAGAAATCCTATTATCGGGAAGATCTTCTTCTCTGTCTGAGATACAGCACGAGGTGCCTTCATACGAATAAGTCTCTCCCTGTGATTTGTAAGAAGCTTCATTATCGGTGGCTGAATAACAGGGACAAGAGCCATATAAGAGTATGCCGAAACAGCAATCGCACCCATAAGGTCGGGGGCGAGTCGGGATGATAGAAATATTGCTGTAGGTCCGTCAGCTCCACCAATAATACCTATTGCACCCGCCTCGGCAGGAGCGAATCCGGCAGCTAAAGCGATTGCATATGCGCCAAAAATACCAAATTGAGCTGCGGCACCAATAAGCATTAGTTTGGGATTTGAGATAAGGGCAGAGAAGTCGGTCATTGCGCCAATTCCAAGGAAGATAAGGGGAGGGTAAAAACCCTTCTGTACTCCCTGATAGAGAATGTTTAGAACAGAACCCTCTTCATAAACACTAATATTAAGACCGGGAAAGAGAGGAATGTTTCCTACAACTATACCAAATCCTATAGGTATAAGTAAAAGAGGCTCCCAATCCTTTTTTATTGCCAGATATATAAAGAGAAGCCCTATAAGAATCATCAGGATATGTCCGGGAGTTGCATTAGCAAAGCCGGTATACTGAAAGAATGTCCGAAGGTTCTCTGTCAGCAGTGTTAATGTTCCGTTATTGTCCATATTATCCTATAATTATAAGAGGTGCACCCTCCAGTACAGAATCACCTTTGTTTACCTTAATACTGATCACTTTACCATCTGAGGCGGCCTCAATAACATTCTCCATCTTCATAGCCTCCAGAACCATCAGCTTTTGCCCTTTTTTAACAACATCTCCCTCTTTTACAACAACCTCAAGAATAACTCCGGGTAGTGGCGATGTTACAGTTATCTCCGATCCGGATGAGCTCGGACGTACAATATTTGCCTCAACCTGTGCAGGTTTATTGATTCTGGAAAGAGGAATTGACTGTTTCTTTACAGGCCTTGCTATCTCAACCTTGAACGGAATTCCGTTTACCTCCACCTCAGCAATTGTATCTTCTACGTTTGTAACTGTTACAGCGTAATCGTTTCCGTTGA
>JAUYTB010000199.1 GCA_030695305.1 Bacteroidales bacterium | reverse complement strand
AATAGAGTAGTTAACTTTAAGAGCACACCCGGATGTTAACTCAAAATCCATAAGAGTCATCCCAAAGAGAGAGGTCATCACTATCCTCCTGTTATTAGAGTCACTAACCACAATTATAAGCACACCCGAAACATCTCTCCCTTTGTGCGACAAAACAAAATCGAATGTACTTACAGATGGTAGTGTATCATACAACATAATCTTCTCCCCCTCAGTAATAGGGGAGTTGCTATATCTGACACCACCCTTTAGTCCGGGATAGCAACTGCTCAAAAACAAAATAGCCGTAATAACACTAATTAACCCGGAAATCTTCATCTTTCAATACAATATTTCTCTTTTGATTACTAAAAATATACTCTGTATAGCCGCCGGACCCCTCCTCAATCAGCAACCTCTCAATCTGGGCACTTTTAGAGTCAAAGGTTATTGTAATCTCCTTTATGATGGCCAAAAGCTGCCTGTTTAGGGGAGTTACTTTAACAATCACACTATTAGGCATAGAGAATAACTCTACACTGTAGGAGTTGCTTTTTTGTGAGAGTCTGCCTAAAAATGATGCAGAGATGAGTCCTCTAACCTCCTCCATAACAGGGTTGTTTTTAAGATTCATTGTATGGTCGCTCCCCTCAGATACTACTCTTAATTTATTTCCATTGATTATCATTTGATAATCTGCCGGTTCTCTATATAAGAACGCAATTTTATCCTCCTTTTTATAGAGGAAAAGCCCCTTTGAAACCATCTTACTCTTTAACATCGGGATGCTCTTCTCCTGAGAAAAAGCTGCACTTAAGCTCTCAGTTCCGGTAGCAACCTGTGTAAGAAGCTTGTTAAATGCCTCTTTCTCATTAGCAGAGAGAGGGATACTCTGTCCAAATGCAATTTGTCCCGCAAATAAGAGTGTAACTATCCCAATATATACTGTTTTATTCATTTTAAGACCGTTGTTTTTAGCCCTCTTTTTTTAATCATTTCCAAAACACCCTCAACAACCTCATAAGAGCCGGGCAATGAGTCGTGAAGTAAAATTATCCCCCCTGGAAAAAGTCTCTTATCTACCCTCTTAATCACCCTGTTTTTAGATTTTATAATAGTGTCAAAGCTTCTTATACTCCATCCCACACACACCAAACCCATCTCTCTTACCGCTTTTGCAATATTGGGGTTGGTAACTCCATACGGAGGTCGAAAGAGGGTCACCTCCCTACCCGAGATCTCCTCAAGCACCTGCCGGCAAGCTGTTAAATCTGACTTAACTCTCTCTGCAGGTAAAAATGTAAATCCCGGGGTGTGACTCATAGAGTGAATTCCAATAGTGTGACCCTCATCTGCAACTCTCTTTACCAGCTTCGGGTTGGCAACAGCTCTCTCGCCTATCATAAAGAACAGAGCTTTAATACCTCTCTCTGCGAGCAGATCTAACACCTTGCCGGTGTAAAGAGGATGAGGCCCATCATCAAAGGTTATCATAACCTCCTCTTTTGAACCGGGCAATCTGTTTACAGAGCGTAGATAGAGATTCCACCCTATGTTAAGAGAGCCGGCAAAGAGCACCATCAAGGCAAGCAGTACAACTATTATGACCAACACTATTATCAAAATTCCACTATTAAATATATGAACATTAACTATTTCTCTATTAACATCAGCGAAGATGCCTCGCCAAGATAACTGTTTATTATAAGCACATAGTCTCCACTATCTGAATTTGACAACAGATCAACTCCCCTCCAAAGTCCGTACGCAGCCGAGGTGGGATACTCTCCGCAGGAGAGTTTATAGTACTCTGTATCTATCTTCATATCTTGAAAATAGCCACATAATGAGTCTCTTCCGCAAAGAACGGCTCTCAAACTGCTAAACGAGAGTCCCCGGCTCTCCAGCAGCTCTTTGCCTCTTTTAATAATCTCATTATCTGACACATCTTTCCCCATTAAATCTAATGCCACAATCTTTCCCATAGATCTCGCCCCTTTTGAAGGCGAAAGAACAAAGAAGGTGGAGCCTTCGCCCCTGATATGTTTTCTCCATATACCCATCCGATTGAGCAGATTCTCTTTAGTTAGTGTAAGCTCATCAAACCCTCCTGCAAGGATTCGCTCTCTCCCCTCCATTGCAAGCATAGAGGCGTCAATAATTGCAGCTTCAAAAGAGCTTCCACCGTGTACAAATGTGTTGTTATAGTGGTTATCGCTTAACATTAGTGCAATTTGAGCTCCAATTGTGTTTGAGGTGCTTTGGATAAAGGATGCCGGATTAAGCATCCGTTCGTTGTTATCCAGAATAGAGATCAAAAACTTCTCTGTATCTGCAAGACAACCCCAGCCGGTACCCGTAACAATAGCATCTGTTCTACTATCTCCGGAGCTCTCCAAAGCCATTAATGCAGATGATATTCCCATACGAATTATCCTGCTCATTCTTCTTCTTACTCCTGCATCAGGTATATAGAGCTTATAGTCTGGCTCCGGCTGCAAGAGTCTCTCCTGCGCTGTACCACTAAAATTGATAGTGGCCATACCATTAATATAGAGATTCATCTCTCTCATAATTGACTCCTTTTATCCTGTTTAAAGATTATAGATGAGCAGTTACCTCCAAAACCGAATGAGTTTGTAAGAACAGCTCTCATCTCACCCTTTTTTGTAAGTTCAATAACCGGCACCATTCCCGGAACCTCCTCTATACTCTCTTTAAAATTTAGATTTGGCCATAGGTATCCTTGTGTTAAGCTGAGAATAGCAAAGAGAGACTCAACGCCTCCGGCAGCACCAAGAGTATGTCCGGTAAAGCCCTTTGTAGAGCTAAACGGGGGCACATCACCTGCAAATAGTCTGTTTATGGCAACTCCCTCGGAAGCGTCGTTGTTGGGAGTACCGGTACCGTGAACATTTATATAATCTATATCATTAACATTTAAGCCACTCATCTCCAGAGCCCCACTCATTGCAAGATAGGATCCGGTACCATCTGCAGAGGATGCTGTCTGATGAAAAGCGTCGTTAGCATTGGCATATCCCGCTACAGTACAGTACCTCCTTGTAGTTTTTACATCGGAAGAGTGGAGAAAAAGATAGCCAGCACCCTCTCCAAGGTTGAGTCCACTCCTGGTAGCATCAAAAGGGCGGCATTGCTCTCTGTCCAAAATACCCAGAGAGGAGAAGCCGTTAACGGTAAAACGACATAATGAGTCTGTACCTCCGGCTATTACAGCATCCAAAAGCCCTGCTTTAATCATCCTTGTCCCCATCATTATTGCATTATTGGCAGATGAGCATGCTGTATTTATTGTTGTAACAAAACTCTCTGTCCGCAGTCTCTCTGCAATAAACTGAGTAGAAGCTCCGCAATCGTGACCCATAAGTTGCCTTAATCTTCCTCTGTTACTATCCTTATTGTAATGGCAATAGAAGTTCTCACTAACATCCATCCCCCCCACTGATGTTGCAGAGATAAAACCTATCCTTAGTCCGTTTATATTTACACCGGAATCCTCTAATGCCTCTGCAGCAGCCAGCAGGCCCAGCAGAGTGGTTCTGGAATAATCTCTCCCTCCATTGAGCCCTGCCAAAACTGCAAGCTCCCGATTGGAGTGTTTAACCTCGCCAACAATAACATCGTGACTGGTATCAAACAGGGTAAGAGGGCCAAGAGCTGTCTCTCCGGAGATAAGCCCGCTTAACTGTGCTGCTCTCCCGACACCCATCGCTGTAACTGCGCCAAGGCCGCCAACATAAACTTCTTTAGTCATATCAATCTCTTTTACAGAGTTTAAGATCTATATCATATCTCCCATCAAAAAATTCGCACCATCCAATAACTGCCACCTTAAGTGTGCTCTCTCCGGCTAAAATCATAAGCTCATCCATAATCTCGCCCCTTCTCTGCTGGGTTGTAACAAAAAAAGTGTTCTCCCCTTGAAATTTAAACCGAATTGCAGACTCTCCCATAAGTATATTGGGCAGAGTATAGACAAAGATTGCAGGGCTAACATTAGTATCCCCTTTTATCAATATCTCATTCTGGTGACGGATATCGGTATCTAGTGATGAGGAGCTATTCGCTATAAAGAATCCGTAATCAAAGGGGTTCCTGCTCTCTTCCATATCATAATCTCTCAATAGAGAAGCTGTTGCTATAACTCCCGCTTTAGAGAGGTTATCCATTTTAAAGAACTTTATATCCTTCATCCCCAGCTCTTTATATCTAGCTCTTATCACATCGTCAAAGTCTCCCTCTCCCTTTAACACAAAACGAGAGAGCTCTTGCCACTCATTTTGCGGCTCTCTCCCGACTCCACTCTTAGAGGCAGCACTCTTTATAACTGCAGACTCCCTTGCAAATACTATTGCCGCATTACATCCGCCGAACCCGGATGCACTCTTCATGCAACGGTTTAACTCCATCGGAACATCTTTTGAAGTAACTTTTAACTCCATTGAGACTCCCTGTTCCTGATACCCCATTGTCCCCAGGAGCCGTGAGTCTCTTATCTGCCAAAAAGAGGCGATAGATTCAACCACTCCGGATGCCCCAAGAGTATGTCCCCAGTATGGCTTAAGACTCTGTACCGGAGCAGAGCTTAACGATGCCAAATGGATTGCTTTTGACTCCATCTCGTCGTTATAACTTGTAGATGTTCCATGAGCATTAATAAAATCTATCTGAGAGGCAGATAGATGGCCGCTCTCAAGAGCTTTAAGCATAGCTGTTCCAAGCCCGTCACCTGTGCGTGAGGGGGCAGAGAGGTGGTTTGCATCATTTGTTACTGCTCCCCCCTCTATTACAATAGGATCAATCTCTGTTGAATACTCTCTTTTATGGGATAGAATAACAACACCAACAGCCTCTCCCAAAGAGAGACCATCTCTTGATGCGTCATAAGGTCTGCAAATGGTTGGGCTTATGGAGTGAAAGGCCTCAAATCCACTTACAACAAACCGTGTCATCTCATCGGCTCCAACCACTATCACATTGTCGTAATGGGAGTGCTCAATTAGCCGCGCAGCGGTAATCAAGGCATTTACTCCAGATATACAGGCGTTTGAAAGAACAAGTGGGGCGCTCTTTAATCCAAGATAGCGGTTAATACGCTCTGCCGACTCGCCCGGAAAGAGCTCAGGAGGTAAATCTGCCACGCCATCCTTAATAAGAGATATGTTTGCCTTTGTTGTTGCATAGAGCAATCGTGTCTTCTCTTTTACCAGAGTATCCAGTGATGCTCCGCATCCGAATGCAGCATCCTCAATAGCAAAGAGAATCCTCCTCTCCAGAGTTGTAAACGATAGTGATAGCTCATTTATTATATGGGCATCCTCTGATACTTTTGCTCCATTAAACGGAACAGAATATATATCAGGATTATCCACCCTCTTTATTGCAGATATACTCTCTGATACCCTCTTCATATTCTCCTTTGTAGAGAACCCCAGTGGTGAGTATATGGAGTCTGCAACTACATAAACCCTCTCTCTTACTCTGTCAGTTTCCATCTTCTCTGCCATTCTGTATAAAAATCCGGATTATTCCACTCCAACTCACCGTTAAGGTTGAGAAAAACCTGCAGAGAGTAGCCGGTAGCAACAAGAGTATTGTCACTCTCTCTGTAGATATCATATTCGAAGCGTATTTTTGCGGCGGGTAAAAAAATATACTTTGTCTCCACAATTGCAATCTCTCCGTATGTGAGCGATTTCATGTAACTACAGTGAAGCTCCACAATAGGGGCTGTGTAACCGGCTCCGTAGATATCCAGATACCCTATTCCATATCTCTTTCCAAAGGCCTCTCTGCCATCTTCAAAATACTTTACATAGTTGCCATGCCAGACAATATTCATTGAGTCCACCTCGGAAAAACGAACCTTAACGCTCTCCCTGTGCACAAGTGCCGCCTCACTTAAACCTCTTCTTTTTCTCATATGATAAACACCTAAACTACTTCTGTAAAAAAATCTTCAGTTCGGCAGAGGCAGCTCTCCTCTCTTCACAAAAGACTACCGCCTCTACAAGCGATATATCTCCGAACACTCCCAACTCTCTGATATGGGTAATAATCTCCTTGCCCACAAGAGGAAACTCAGTTATCACAAACTTAGATACCGCACCAATAAAACCTACAGGTACACTCTCGCCTCTGCTTATAAATTGATATCCGGTTACTGCTGCTGCAGATTGAGCCATATTCTCAATTACCCCCGCCTCTGTTAGCCGTAACTCCTCTACATCACACTCTTTGGGTCTCTCCTTACAGTTGCCTGTAAAAGAGCCGGTAAAGAGAGACTCTGCAACCGGAGTAAAGCCGGTAACCTGCGCACCATCAAACTCTCCGTAGTAGCTATCTACAAAAACAAAAGGGGCTCTCTGAGGAATTAATTTCAATATCTCCTCCCCGGCAACTATGGCTTTCTGAGGTACTCCCATATTAAACCTTTTTTCTTTTTTAAAACTCTTATCCTGTCTATATCTGCAGATAAAGGATCATCCGGAAAGATCCACGCCTTTCCGGTCTCTTTTGCCATCTCCCTGCACCTCTCCAGCGAAAAATCCTTAGCCAAATAGTATGTTGGATCAAGGAGCGAGTCATCTGCAGATATTGTTCCATCCTCAATTGCCATCTTGTACAATGGAGTACCCGGATATATCCTCATACCAATATATGGGAAAAATACCGAATAACGAATTTTTTTTGAGTTCTCCATCGTCTCCCTGAGCGTCTTCTCTGTCTCACCAATTCCTCCCAATATTAGAAAATGAGCATAAAAGATATTGTATTTAAACGCCCTCTGGGAGTTAAGCAACACATCCTCTATGGTAAAATTCTTGCCGTAACGCTGCATCTGCTCTGTACAGAGTGACTCTGTGCCAAACTCAATATGCTTAAGTCCTGCCCTTTGGAATAGTGCAAGCAGATCATCGGTCAGGTTATGAGGAGAGAAGTATGCTCCCCAATTGATTTTTATTCCGCTTTTAATAATCTTCTCTGCAAGCTGGGCATTATAGCTATTGTGTATATTAAAGACCGAATCTGTAAAGAATACATAGTTTATCCCCTTATCTCTGCATAACCTCTCAAGCGTTCCAACGATAAGGTCGGTATCGAGAGTTCTTACACATCTTCCGTCAATTATCGGGTAAGAGCAATATATACAGTTATAGCAGCACCCTCTTTTAGTCTGAATATTCAACATGCCGCTACTCTCCCAGTAGAAGTCCGATAGTTTCTCATCGAACTGCAGATTGAGAGTGTTGAGATATTTGGTATGTGGATTAATTACAACACCTCCTGTCTCTTTAGATATTAGCCCCTCTATTTTTTTAAAATCAACAATTTCATCCCGGCCGTAATCTGCACTATCTCTGTTTAGAGCAAGTATCAGTTGGCGTAGACTCTCCTCTCCCTCCCCTATAACTCCGTAATCCGGGGCAAGCAGTTGAAACAACCTCTCGGGAAAGATAGAGAACCCTGCACCCCCCATTATAACAGGTGCGTTTGTACTCACTCTCACAGTAGCCATTATCTCCGAGTATCCTGGAATAAAACTAGTCATATCCAGAGAGTTGGCTCCATCAATATTTCTAATTGAGACTCCCACCCAGTCTGGCGAATAACCCTTTATCTCACTCTCAAGTTGTGAGAGTGTTATCAGGTTCATATCCGATATCTTAACATCCAGCCACTCTATTTTACTTAAAAGATATGTTTTAAGATAGGAGAGGCCCAGGGGATAGACCGGACATGGGTCTGCAAGTCTGTTTGCAGATATTAGTAGTAACTTCTTCTCTCTTCTCATTTCCAAAACTTAAAATAATTAAACCACTGCTCAGGTGCTCTTCTTACAACTCTCTCAAGGCCTTTTACATAACTCTCCATAATTGCTTTCTCAACTCTTTTATATCCCGGGCCAGACTCCATTTTACAGAGCTCGAAATGGAAAAGATACCTCTTGTAACCTGTCCGGATTGCATAGTAGAATACAACAGGTACATCAAAACGGGCTGCAATTACAAATGGACCAACGGGAAACATCGCCTTTGATCCCATAAATTCCATCTCAACACCTCTGCCGCCGGCATTTATCCTGTCTCCCTGAATAGCAATATATGCACCCTCTTCAAGAGCATCTCTTATCTCAAAGATATGTGAGAGTGAACCCTCTTTTACCGGAATCACAGTAAAAGTCTCTACCTTTTTTTGTGTCTCAAGTATCTGTTTGATCTTCTGATACTCCGAATCTACCATCACCACCCGCATCCTCTTTCCATATTTATCAAAATATGGAGCTCCAATCTCCCAGTTTCCAAAGTGGGCACCTAAAATAACTGCACCCGTGCTGCTGTTAAGAACATCTTTGACCTCCCCGGGTTCGTGAAAATCAAACTTAAACTGATTATACATTCCGGCGGAGGCGGCCGTCTTGTCTATAAGGGCAACACCTAGACTGAAAAAACTTTTATATATGAAAATCAGTGAGGAGAGAACACCTTTTCCAAGAATCTTTCGCGAATAGAACCAGACAGATGCTGTTGCCCCGGGGGCGAAAGGTATATAATAGATAACAACAAATGACAACAGCACATATGCCATTGTCACCCCTAAATACTTAATGATAAATACGAATGTGAGATATCCGGCGGCTCCTCCCCTCGATTTACCACTCCACTCATTTTGGGGTCTCCTTTTTTTCATCTAACCGTGAATTGATAAAGTGATAAAAGTCATTAAAGGTTTTAATGCCGGCAAAATCCTTAGCCACAACAGTAAAGCCAAAATTATGCTCAATAAGAACCACCATATCCACTAGGTCAAGACTATCCAGATTGAGTGTCTCCATTAAAGGCGCGTCAGGTTGGATCATATCTGCATCAACCTCAAATTCATCTGCAAGTACAGTGTTGATTTTTTCTATAAGAGCGGTATCAATCATAATATTTTAATAACTGTTTGTATCAATATTTTTAAGAATAAGTGTTGAGTTTGTGCCACCAAACCCAAACGAGTTGGAGAGGAAATGGTCAAACTTAAAGTTTACCAGCTTATTTGATATTCTAAGTCTCGAAGAGGCTTCGTCAGCTTTGTCATAGTTGATGGTAGGCGCAATAAATGAGTTCTTCATCATCAGTACAGAGTAGACAATCTCGCTTGCACCGGCCATCCACATCTCATGTCCGGTGAGACTTTTGGTTGATCCCACATATGGTTTGTGATCTCCAAAGACTTCGTCAATTGCCAGAGCTTCGTTATAATCGCCAATCGGAGTTGATGTCGCATGGGCATTAATATAACCAATCTCCTCTTTCCTCACTCCTGCCAAATCTAGTGCCATTAAAAGAGAGCGCTTTGGACCATCAATGTTTGGTACAGATATATGGTCTCCGTTCGAAGAAAAACCATAAGAGAGTACCTCGGCTAGAATTGGAGCTCCTCTCTTTATCGCAGATTCGTAACTCTCCAGAATAACTGTAGCAGCCCCACCACTCGGGACAAGTCCATCTCTGTCTGCGTCAAAGGGTCTTGAAGCCTCCCCGGGAGAGTCGTTTCTTACAGAGAAGGCGTTTAGACCGTCAAAACTGGATACAGCATATTTGTTCACCTCCTGAGCTCCCCCGCAAATAATACAATCCTGAAGATCATTCTTTATCATCATAAAGCCCATCCCTATTGAGTGAGAGCCACTTGCACAGGCTCCCGCAATGGTCAGGTTTATCCCCTTAAGTCTAAATATTACCGAGAGATTCATTGTTACTGTAGAGTTCATCGACTGAAAAACAGAGCCAGAGCCAACTAATGTGGTATTCTTCTTTTCCCGTATTAAATCTACCCCCTCAACAACGGCCAGGGCACTGCTGTCATTCCCGTACAAAATTCCAACCTCACGACTATCCAGAAAATTATCATCTATCCCCGCATTTTTTAGTGCCTCTGCAGTTGCAACATATGCATAGGCTGCCTCCTGCGACATTGATATCCTTTTGCGTCTGTCAAGTACCTTGGTAAGATCTGGCTTAGGCAAAATACCTGTTAGTGATGAACGGAACCCAAACTCCTCTCTCTCGGGATCGACTCCTATTCCCGATCTTCCCTCTCTCAAAGACTCAAGAACATCATCTAAATTCTGTCCGATACATGAGTAGATTCCCATGCCTGTAATAACCACTCTGGCCATAAACTATTTGATTCTCTTATATATTTAGCTAGGTATAAAGTCCTCCGTTTACAGATATCACCTCTCCTGTGATATAGGATGCCTCCTTTGATGCAAGAAAAGCAACAACAGCCGCAACCTCTTCCGGCTTTCCGAACCTCTCCATCGGTATCTGCTTTTTGAGCACAGACTCATCCAGATCGCTTGTCATATCACTTATGATGAACCCCGGAGCCACGGCATTGACTGTAATCCCCTTCTTTGCCACCTCTTGCGCCAACGCTTTTGTTGCAGCAATAACTCCACCTTTTGCAGCAGAGTAGTTTGTCTGTCCCGGAAGACCCTTTATTCCGGAGAGTGAAACAATATTTATTATTCTGCCAAATCTCTTAACAATCATATCCTTAAGTAGTGGCCTTGTTACATAGAATACTCCATTAAGGTTTGTCCCTATCACACTATGCCACTCGCTCTCCTCCATCCACAGCATCAGATTATCTCTGCGGATACCTGCATTATTTACAACAATCTCTATATACTCTCCCGGGTTTGCCTCGCACCACCCCTTTAAGGCTGCCTCGGTCTGCTCTCTGTCCGAAACATCAAACTTAATGAGAGTAGAGACGCCACCGGCTTGAGAAATCATTTGTGCGCACTCCTCTGCGGCAACATCGTTAGATATATAGTTTAGAAGAGTGTGATAACCCATGGAAGAGAGCTTTAAAGCAACTGCCCTTCCAATACCTCTGCCTGCACCCGTAACTAAAGCATATTTCATTTTAAGAACTTTTTTATTGTTTTGTCTCTTTCAGGAAATTTACAATAACACCTATCTCTTTATATTTTGGAGTATCGTCTGTAAATTTCGGGAAAAAATCTCTTATGGCAAAGTAGGTCTCTCTACTCTTTTGAGAGAGTTCGCTCTCTATGCCCAGATAATCTATCGCCTGCAAGAGTGCCATAAAGTGAATAGCCATAACCTGATACCCATTTTCAATTACCCTGGCTGCCATTAATGCCGAGTTTGTACCCATACTTACGATATCCTGATTATCGTTATTGTTTGGGATGGAGTGGACATAAACAGGATTTGAAAGAGTCTGAGACTCTGCAGTGGTAGATGTTGCAGTAAACTGTGCTGCCTGAAGCCCATAGTTTAGTCCAAGTACCCCAAGGTTTACAAATGGGGGTAGAATCCCGTTGATTTTATCGTGAAAAAGGTAGTTAAGCTGCCTTTCGGTTAGCATGGTTAGCTTTGTAATTGCAATTTTTAGCTTATCCATCTCAAAACTCACATAGTCTCCGTGAAAATTACCGCCGTGATAGATATTTTGAGTTTCCGGATCAACAACAGGATTGTCACAAACACTGTTAAACTCTCTCTCAACTACATCTTTTGCATTGCAAAGAGCATCATAAACCGGCCCCAGAATCTGAGGAACGCATCTTAAAGAGTAGTACCCCTGTACCTTCTCCTTAAAGACCCGGCTATTGTTGCTGCCATTATAAAGATCGGACTCTCTCTTCTTTAATCTGGAAGATGTAGCGAATATCTCTCTCATCTGAGCTGCGATAAAAAGCTGACCGTTATGTGGTCTGCTATCCATAAGCGGCTCCGAAACAAAATCATCGTAAGAGGAGGCAATCTCGTTCATCATTGCAGATGCCAGGGTAGCCCAATTAATGAGTTTTTGGGAGTAGTAGATATTTACAGATGCTATTCCGGTCATTACACTGGTTCCGTTAGCAATGGCAAGCCCCTCTCTTATATATATCTCAAGTGGTTTTAGGTTGCACTCTTTCAACACCTCTTTGGTCTCTCTCAACTCCCCTTTATAAAAAACCTCTCCCTCGCCTATAAGCGTAAGTCCAATATGCGCCATCTGAACCAGATCTCCACTTGCCCCCACTCCTCCATGCTCGGGAATCAACGGAGAGATATCGTTGTTAAGGAAACCTGCAAGAAGATTGCACAGCTCAATATTCACCCCGGACTTCCCCTTTAGAAAGTTAGAAAGTCTTGCAAGCATCGCTGCCCTAACATAAGCTACAGGGAGTGGTTCTCCTGCTCCACAAGCGTGTGAACGGATAATATTGTACTGAAGAGCCTTTAGTTGCTCATCCTCAACACGAAACTGGGCCATTGGTCCAAATCCGGTATTTATCCCGTAAATAACCTTCTCTTTTGAGAAGCTCTCGAGAAAATCATAACAATCAACAACCTTTTTGTGGACAGATTTGTCAATGGAGACTCTCTCTCCTTTCAAAACAATCGAAGCTATATCTTTATAAGATAAATTTAGGCCTAATTCTATCACAATTATAATTTTCCAAACAATTCGCAAAGATAGAAAAAAAATAGCCCTGACAACATTTTGTAACTCGCACAAATCTATTCAGGGCTATGGAAAAAATCTTTTATCTCCCTATCTCTGACATTTTTTGAGATACTTTGCCAACCTTTTTGCTCTCTCGCCGGAGAACTCAATAAAATCTGAGGTATCTTCGTATTTATGAGGAACAAATTTAAGCAGCTTGACTACTGCAAACTCCTCATCTCTGGTCATCATTACATCAAGACGGCCGCTTCCGTTGTCATTGAAGTAGAAAATCAGAGTATTCTCATCAATCTCACCTCTCAAGATGTTTTCAAGGGTCGAAATGTTATCCTTATCGTAGTAGTATGAACTCCTTTTCACCGGGCTACCTGTCGGGTTATAAACTTCGTGCTTTATTCTGAATGCAAATAGTACCATTGCCAACAAGAGTAACAATATACCTGTAGACAGATCGGCAGAGATAAATGCAATAACAGAAATTGCGGCTATCAAAAGAGAGAGAACCAGTACTTTAATATTAACTTTTTTTATAATCGTATCCATATATTTTCTTTTTAGTTTTGTATGATTTTAGTTAACAATAGATGTGTGCAAAGCACAACAACCTGTATCGTTATTAGATACAGAATCATGTTCATTCTAAAAAGAGGGCTAAACGATTATCTCTCTCAGATTATACACAAAGTAACTCTTACTGTATGTAAAGACAAGTGCTACTCCTTTCCCATGTTGTCCGGGCGTGTTAGCATACCTCTGCTCTAAAAGTCTCTCTCTAAAAAGTGAGAAGTGAGCAGTTTTTTCCGATTTGTAATTGAAAGAGGGTAAAGAGGAAGAGAGTCTGCCAAAATTTAAAAGCGATATACCTCCTGTTAAATTTTCAGGAATTATAGCCAAAATAGGAGTGGATTCCGATAGGGTATATGAAAATTGTGTATAGAGGTGTGGGTTTTGAGTATTTTGAGTTTTTGATTCTATCGTGAACTCTGCAAAAGCAGACATCGTTACAACAGATAGTATTGTAACCAGGCCAATGAGTCCCACTAATCTTTTTTTCAACCTGTATACCCTTTTCATTTGAAGGCCCGAAGGTAGCTATTATTCTATAATAAGCAAGAGCATCTAAAACTCTAGGCAACAAGATCTGAGTTGCCGGAAAGTGTAAAGCTCTCGTTACGGTGCTCTCTCTCGTCAAGACCGATCCGGCGGAAAACATCAGCCCAGTTTTCTACGTCGGCATATCTCTTTACAAGAGGGTTATCTACCTTTTGATTTTCCCACTCCGGATTATCATTAACCATACCTGCATAGACATGCTCTGCATGATCTTCAAACTCACCGTTAAAGTGGAATGCCCCTTTTATGTTAATTCTTGCAATTAGTTTAGCAATGATAACGTAGGTGAGAACAAAAAAGGTAGTGAAGATAGGCTTCAGATACCACGCCTCTTTTAAGCCATCCTCCTTCATCTTTTCATTAATCACCTGAAGATGATCAAATTCGTTATCCTGAGCATGGCGGCTCCAATCAATTACCCCCTCTGCATAGGCTACCTTTTCCAAATTGCGAAAAGAGCGGGTAATCTTTCCATACTTCCTGATCTCCCATTCGCGGTAGGGTATTGACGCAAGAATCTCCAAAAGCATCGCTTTTGATAGAGTGTTTCTCTTCCCTGTAACTAAATCCATAGAGAAGAAGAAGAAGTGAGCGGCAAAACTGTATTTTAATCTTGGTCGCGATAGAGTTGCCATCTGTTCTGCTCTTAGATCTTTTTTTTGTAATTCCATATCCATTTTGGTTAATTAGTTGTCTTTAATTTCCCTGCTCCTCTTCTTTGAACAGTAATAATAATTGCGGTAATGGTCAGCAACAAAAGGAGTCCGGAGGTTATCCTTGACCAGAGCTCCCCTTTTGTAAATGAGTCGGGTTTGAATTCGAAAACGATAGTGTGCTCTCCGGCCGGGACTTTCACCGATCTTAGAATATAGTTTGCACGCAAAATCTCTGCAGGAACGCCATCTATTGAAGCGCTCCATCCGGCCGGATAGTAGATCTCACTAAAAACGGCAAGTCTCTCCTTAAGAGCATTTACTCTGTATGTTAGTCTGTTTGGAGTGTACTCTGTAAGATAGATGCTCTCCTGCTCACTGACAGATTCGGCAGATAATCCATCTGTTAAGTGTGAATACTCTTTATGTACAACTGCGATCTCCCTAAGATCATGAATAGATCCGGAGAGCTCAGTATTATAAAGCGATGAGTTTCCCCGCGACGGGTTGAGAGCATCCAGCTCCTGAGAGAGAGTCTCTACAGTTACCACCTTACTAACCAGCCATGCATTTCCAAACGCAGCACTGTTTATTAATGGTGCATTCTCTGCCCCAAGAATAAAATATCTGGTATTGAGCATATTTAAAACCGGATAGTTGCTTAGCTTACCCTGTGCCTCTTCTATGGTTTTGCTGCCGGAGATATCATTGCCAATCTTTTGCATCTCCCTCATTATGTGATTGTCAATAAGATCCTGATATTTTTGCATCTTGGCAGGGCTGTAACCGCCAATTGTTTTATGGTGATAGCTTACATGAGAGTCGTTAAAGGTATTTATACTCAAATCTAAAACTCTGTAGTTAGGATCTTTATCCTGCAGAATCATCTTATCTACGGCTCGCAGAGCATACTGATTCTCAAACTCTCTGTTTTTGATAAAATGGCTATCGTTTAGGTACCTCTTGCCAACCATCCACAAATCTGCAATAATCAAAAGAGCCAGTGTGCCGTAAAACAGATTTTGTTTAATCTTTCCAATAAAAGCAAACCAAACGACCGAGGCAGCAAGCATTATAAAGATAAGAGAGCGAATAGCATCTGACTGCAATAGCGACATTCTGTCCTTTATCAAGGTCTCTTTAAGCAGGTCGGGCATCTGTGAGTCCGACTGAGAGACAAACGACCCTGCAAGTGATGGAATAAGAGCAAACAACAAAGAGATACCGGCAGTGATTCCAACCGCAATCAACACACCTCTCTTAACTCTCTCTTTTGTATACTCTTTGAATGCACCTCTCTCCTTTGTAAAGAGATTGTGAAGCGTAAGAATAGCTAA
>JAUYTB010000197.1 GCA_030695305.1 Bacteroidales bacterium | reverse complement strand
TATAGATACCTGTTAAGACAAATCGTCTTACTCTAACCGTATTATCTATAAAGTAGAGTGTAACAAAATCTCCAACTGAGTAACCAAGCATAGATGCAAGTCTCAGAGATATCATTATCTCTCCGGTTGATAGTGTATCAGAGAGGTTTGGCACTCTCCCCTCATGAAGAACTGAGTTAAAAAAGCTCCAATTGAACTCAGAATCCACCCCTTTAATGAGGACACCCTGAATCTCATCTCCGCTTTTTACAATTGCAGAGCGGTAAGCATAGGGATGAACAGAGGCTACTCTGTTATCTTCTCTAATCTCACCCATAAATGAGAGTTGTGATGTAACCGGATACTGGTTTGTTGTGATCTCTACTCCCGGGCTATGCAACATAATCTCTCCGGAAAAGCCTGCTGCCTTCTCTTTTATCTCACTCTTAAAGCCGTCAGAGACAGCAACTGAAAGCACCATAACCAAAACACTTACAGCAACCGAAATACCAGCAATAACTGCACTCCCCTTTCCAAGGCCACCTCTACCGGAACTCTTGCTCCATAAAGTTTTAGCAATAAAGATATTTGTATTCAATAATTGAAAAATATTATTATATTTGCGTACTGTTAGTCATTACTTAACCTAATTACTTAACTTCGGCCTCTGTAATCTGAAAAGATTACGGAGGTTTTTCTTACAGATACCTCCTCCCTCCAAACAGCTCTGTCACCCTCTCAATTCTCTCGTAAATCTTTGTATTCCCTTTGTTTTTGTATATAAATCCAAGCAGTTCTGTATAAATTGCAACCAGTGCCCTCTCCTGCTCAATCTTTAGAGATTCAGGCTCATATTTCATACCTATATCATCAAAAAATTGAACAAGAGTCTCCTCAAGAAAGATTGACCCCTGTTTAAAGATATTCAGATAGAAGAGGATCTTTCCGTCATTATCCAGATAAACCGGAACAAATCCGCCTGTAAAGCAGAGTGGGTAGACCGGAAGTCCCGCCGATCTGGATAGTAGAAAATAGAGCAGAGATATGGTTACAGGATTACCTCCTCTTGATAGCAGCACTCTATCTGCCAATGCTCCCTCTAATGATTCTATCTTTGCATCCGCATGATGGAACCTAAATCTCCTGAAAAACAAATAATTAAATATCTTAACTCTCTCAACCGGAGTCTTCTCCCCTGCTATCTCAAGACTAATATCCTCTGCAAGATTCTCAATAGTACTGTAGTATATTGTCTCTTCGCAGGATGTGTCTGCTATTTTTGTTACCAGGAACAACCCTCTTTCTAGCAGTGGTTGCGGACTCTCAAGCAAAGAGGAGAGCTTTTCAAAGGCAATATCTCTCTTTACATCATCAATAAAATCGAGATATGACTCTCTCTTGGCTACGGGAAAATCGTGAATACAATATCTCTCTATCTGCTCTAGTGCCTCCTCTCCACGCTCTACAAGACGATCCCTAACCGCATTTCTTATTACGAAATCGGGATCATCCATTAGAGAGATGAGAGAGATTAGCTCTGTGTCTGGTCTCATATTCTTTCCAGTGAGAGTTCAATTAGCTTTTTAATATAAGGTTTGTAATCCGGTTGGCTCTCCTGATTATGCCTGTTTGCAATAATACAGCATACTGTGGCTGCATCATGCCCAAGAAGAGTAGAGAGGCCGGCTATTGCAGAGCCCTCCATTTCGAAATTGGTTATTCTGTGACCTTCAAAGTTGAAACTTTCTAGTTTGGAGATCATATCAGGCATAGAGAGAGGAAGACGAAGAACTCTCCCTTGTGGAGCATAGAACCCGGATGCAGAGATGGTTATTCCCGGTATTGTAATATCGCTCAGTGTGTCAATTATAGATTTTCCCGCTCTTGCAAAATAGGGTGCAGGCAGAGTGTCCAGCCACCCGGTATGCTTGATAAAGGCCTCCTCCATCTCTTTAATTGTAACCCTCTCCCTACCTTCGTACCAGTTAAGAAGACCGTCACACCCTACAGATATATGTGAGAGCAGAAAAGAGCCTAGGGGGATATCGGGCTGGATAGCACCGGAAGTGCCAATCCTGAGTATTCTTAATCTTTTATGGCTATCTTTTGGCTCTCTCCTTTTAAAGTCGATATTTGCCAGAGCGTCCAGCTCATTCATCACAATATCAATATTGTCGGTTCCTATACCGGTTGACAATACCGTTATTCTCTTACCTCCATACTCTCCTGTTACCGAAACAAACTCCCTTGAAGAGCGTATAAACTCCCTCTTATCAAACATAGAGGCAACCATTTCAACTCTACCGGGATCTCCCACTAGAATAACCGTTCCGGCAAGCTCTTCCGGCCTTAAATGGAGATGAAATACCGATCCGTCTCCGTTTATTATCAACTCCGATGGTGCAATTGATTTCATCTGAACATTCATTAAATTACAAAAATAGCCATTTGTTTTATACTTTTGCACAAAAATCAAACCATATGATACAACGAATTCAGACTTTATTTCTTCTGGCAGCTACGGCTCTTATTTTCTCTATGTTTTTCTTTGATATGGTATACTCTGTAGAGGAGAGTGTTAAATATTCTGACATTAAACCTCTGCTCATTATGAATATCATAACACTCCTACTATCCTTTGTATCTGTTTTTCTTTATAAATACAGAATGATTCAGATAAGAGTCTCAATTTTCAATTCAATAATTCTACTTGGGTTTCAGGGGTGGATTCTATGGCTTTTTTTCACAAGACCGGAGGATAGCGCATTCTCTGTAACTGCTCTGTTTCCTTTAATTGCAGCAATCCTTCTGTTTAGTGCAATACGTTATATTGCACGCGACGAAGCAATGGTAAGATCTACAAGCAGACTGAGAAAGTAGAGTACTCTCTTGATTATAAACTACTTCTCTGTGCAGTACTTTTTGATTACTCCATAAGCATCAATTATACCTAGCTCCCCTGCCTTACTCATATCAAGACACCCCTTCTCTCTATCTTGCAGATAAATCTGCACAAGGCCTCTATTGTAAAATGCTTCGCCCATATATGGGAAGATCTCAATTGATTTTGAGTATTGCACTATAGACTCAGGAAGGTCTCCCGAGAGACAGTAGAGATTTCCCAGATTGTAGTAGATATAAGGGAAGCCTGGAGAGAGAGAGGCGGCTCTCTTCATATCATGAATGGCAGCAGTATAGTCATAACTTCTGGTAACGTGCTCTTTTACCTTGGCTCTGGTTGCTCCCGAGTTATCAAGGGTAAGAACCTGAACATTACTCTCTATTGAGGAGATAAAGTCTATCATCTCCGATTGTAGGGCACCCCGGTTAATATAGTAGAAGGTCTGCTCGGGCTCTAACTCGATAGCCTGACTATAGCACTCCAAAGCTGTATTAAACTGCTTATTAACTGCCTCAAGAAGAGCCTTGGCAAATAGTAGTTTGCCATCCTTACCCCTCTTAAGAGAGTTATCAACCCTTTCCAGATACTCCTTATGAGAATCGTACGGAAAGATCTCAGAAGAAGAGGAGAGAGAGACCGGGAGAGATAGAGATGCTATAAACCCGCTTATCTCCGGGTTATCAAATCTTTTATCCAGAGCTATAAACTCCCTTTTCTCGGTATCTACCCTAAATTTATAGAGTGGTTTTAATCTTATATCAACGTCTCGGTACTGCAACAGCTCGTTATTAAAATCTTTTTTTGCAAAGTCAGCATCAAGGGCTATAAGGTTATCAAATTTTCTTGTAGTATCGGCAAAAGCAGATGCTTCAGATGAGTCACTCCTCATTGCTCTGTATTCACTAACCTTCTTTTGAGCTATTTCGTAGTCACTTCTGGCAGAGTTAAACTGTCCAAGCTGATTCTTAACATAAGACCTGTTCACATAGGCATTTGCAAAATCGGGATAGAGATTTATTGCCTGTGAGTAGTCATCCATAGCATCCCTGAATTTGCCAAGCTGCACAAATACAGATGCTCTGTTGTAATATGCAAGCACATTGTTTGGGTTTATCGCAATCACTCTGTCATAATCGTCAATTGCATTATTATAATCACCAATCTGAGATCTTATAAGAGCCCTGTTGTAGAGTGCAAGAGAGTTGCCCGGATCCAGCTTGAGAACGCCCTCCAGATCTTCCAGAGAGCCATTTATATCTCTCTCTTCGTATCTGACAAGAGCCCGGTGAAAAAGTGCAAAAGTATTTGCAGTGTCAAGATTTATTGCAGAGTTGAGATCTTCCAGAGCAAGCTTGTGATTCTTTTGCATCATATGTATTCGCGCTCTTCTCACAAATCCTTCTGGATCAAATCTATTTAGACTAATGGCCGTATTATAGTCGTTAATTGCCTTTAGAGTATCTCCTAAAAAAAGATAGCTTGCTCCTCTGTTGAGATATGCATCTGCAACTTTTGACTCTTTTATAAGAAAGCGGTTAAAATCCTCAACTGCCTTTTCGAACTGTTGAGAGAGAAAATAGGTTACCCCTCTGCTGAAATATAGCCCGATATAGCCGGGCCTCAAATCTACCGCCTCTTCCAAATCTTTTATTGCCAGATCATACTTACCTATTCTACTAAGAGTGATTGCTCTGTAATGGTAAGCAGGGGTATATATAGGATTTATCGATATTGTCCTGTCGAAATCTGTCTGAGCACCATAAAAATCTCCCAGATTATATTTAGCAATTCCTCTAAAGAAGAAAGCCTCATGGAGACTTGTATCCAGCTGTGTTAGTATATTAAACTGCTCTATTGCCTGAGCATACTTCCCCTCTATAAGTGCTTGTCTTCCCCTTAAAAAAAACTGCTGCTTATCCCACTGAGCCATAACGGATCCAAAAAAAACAACATTGAACAAGAGTAAAAAAAACATCAGCTTTAGAGCTCTCTTCATAAACAAACTTTTTATCATAACCGAAATATTATCTGCTCAAATTACTAACTTTTATAATCTATCTTCCTTTATTAATCCACTCAGGAACAGGCACCTTTCTCATCAGATCCTGAATATCTGTTGCTCTTGAGTTATGGTACGGAGATGGTCTGTCTGCCCTTCTTCTTAAGGGATTGGGTAGTGATGCAGCAATGAGAGCACTCTCTCTTGTTGTCAATTTTTGTGCCGTTTTATTGAACATCACTCCGGCAGCCGCCTCTGCACCATATATCCCCCTCCCCATCTCTGCAACATTGAGATAGACCTCCATAACTCTTCTTTTACCCCATATTAACTCAATCCCGGCTGTAAAATAAACTTCAAAACCCTTTCTTATCCATGACCTTGAGGGTATAAGAAACACATTTTTAGCAGTTTGTTGTGATATTGTACTGGCTCCCCTTAGTCTTCTTCCCTTTCTCTTACTCTCATCAATAGCCCTATCAATCTCAACCCAGTCAAAACCCCTGTGCTCATTAAATCTGTTATCCTCCGAAGCTATTACAGCCATAACCATGTTAGAAGATATCTTCTCCAAAGGTACCCATCTCTTAGTTGTTTTAAAGTTTTTGTCTCCCCTGTTCTCAACAGATCGGATAATCATTAACGGAGTTATATAAACCGGAGCCCACTTGAGGGTTGTAATCCACAGCAATGAAATAATAAGAAATGCTCCCGGCAGATAAATAAAAAGAAATTTAATAATATACAAAAATTTGTTCTTAAGATACTTGCACCTTAGGGTGGTCTTTCTTTTTCTTTTGGTTTGCATAATTGACGCTAAAACAATTATTTTTGACAAATATAAAAAAATATAGATGCATTCACTTATCAAAGCCATATTTGTTTTTCTGCTCCTGCAATTATCAGCTGTTGCCTCTGCACAAACATCCGGACTCGCCCACTATTCTAATTCGATTAACAAAGAGAGTATCGAGCGTTCTCTATCGTTTATCTCAGACGACTTGACCAAAGGACGTCTCACCGGCACACCGGGGAGCATGATCGTTTCGTCATATCTGAGAGATGAATTCAAGAGAATGGGGATGATTCCGTTTTACAGCTCTACATTCACACAAAGCTTTCCTGTAAATAATTTAAGTACCAGCGAAAAAATAACAGGTCGCAATATTATAGGTGTAATACCATCTCTCTATTATACAGATGAATATATATTGATTTCTGCTCACTACGACCATCTTGGAATTATAGGAGGCAGAGTATATAATGGTGCAGATGACAACGCATCAGGAGTATCTGCACTGCTCTCCATAGCAGAGACATTCTCCACGATGAGGCTGAGCAGAGAGGGGCCAAGAAAGAATATAATCTTTGCACTTTTTGATGCTAAAGAGGGGAATATGGCGGGATCTGAATATTTCTCAAAGAACCTTCCCATTTCATCATCCAAGATATCTTACAATATCAATATAGATCAGATAGGATGCACCTTTACCCCTCCGGGAAGCAGCGATAACTATCTGCTCTACGTTGCCGATGCAAGAATCAGGGGGACAATAAAAAATGCACTCGAAACCCTTAACAGATTCTACGATTTAGATATGGATATCGACCATACTTTTTATGACAGCCCATCCTTTTATGATATATTTCTGCGAACATCCGACCAGTATAATCTGTCAAAAGCGGGGATACCCTCAATGTTGTTTACATCCGGGATTCATATGCATACCTACAAACATACAGATGTTAAATATTTTATCAACTATCCTGTACTTGTAAATAGAACAAGACTACTCTTTTTGCTCACCAACTACCTGATTGGCAACAGGTAGTAACCGGGCAAGCGCTTTACCGGTATAACTTCTCCGGCACTTTATCAGCTCCTCCGGGACTCCTGCAAAGAGAACCTCTCCACCCATATCTCCCCCTTCGGGACCCAAGTCTATAATCCAGTCTGCACATTTAACTACATCCATGTTGTGTTCTACAACAACAATTGAATGACCCCTTGCAATTAGAGCGTCAAAGGAGCTCATTAGTTTTTTTATATCGTGAAAATGAAGACCTGTAGTAGGTTCGTCAAAAATAAAGAGTATTGACTCGCTTCCGCTCTCTTTTCCTAAAAAAGAGGCAAGCTTAACCCTCTGACTCTCACCCCCACTTAGAGTACTACTACTTTGTCCAAGAGAGACATAGGAGAGACCAACAGCACGCAAAGGCATAAGCTTGGCTGCAATTCTCTGGGCCATAAGCTCCTTTTGAGAGCCAAAGAAGTCGATAGCTTCATCTACACTCAAATTGAGAATATCATTTATGTTTTTGCCCTTATATCTAACCTCAAGAACATCTTGTTTAAACCTCTTTCCGGAACAGGATTCGCAAACCATCTGAACATCTGCCATAAACTGCATCTCAATCTTTATTATTCCATCTCCCTGACACTCCGGACACCTTCCCCCGTCTATATTAAAAGAGAAGTGTGAATGTCCATACTTGTTGGCTTTTGCATATGGCTGATCGGAATAGAGACGCCTTATCTCATCATAAACTTTTAGATAGGTTGCAGGATTTGAGCGTGAAGATTTGCCAATGGGGTTCTGATCTATATACTCAACAGATGTAATCTTTGAGATATCTCCGCAAATCTCACTGTGAAGCCCCGGTTTCTCTCCAAACTGATTTATTCGCCTGTTGAGGGCCGGATAGAAGATATCCTTTACCAATGTAGATTTTCCCGAGCCGCTCACACCTGTTACTGCTGTAAATACCCTAAGTGGAAATTTAACATCAATATCTTTAAGATTGTTTTCGTATGCACCCTTAACCTCTATAAAGCTACTCCACTGCCGCCTCTGAGCCGGGATATCGATCTTCTCAAATCCTCTCAGGTATTTAAGAGTCAGGCTCCTGTCACAATCTTTTAAAGAGATTGCGTCATTAATACTCCCCTGAAATACCAGCTCGCCTCCCATATTGCCGGCAAGAGGTCCAATATCAATCAACTCATCTGCTGCTCTCATTATCTCCTCATCATGCTCCACAATCAAAACACTGTTTCCAAGGTCTCTAAGCTCTTTAAGCACATTAATAAGCAGCCCTGTATCTCTGGGATGAAGCCCTATACTTGGCTCATCCAATATATAAAGTGAGCCGACAAGAGTGCTCCCGATAGAGCTTACAAGGTTGATTCTTTGGCTCTCACCCCCACTTAAGGAGTTTGAGGGGCGATTCAATGTAAGATATGGCAACCCCACAGAGATCATACAGTTTAGCCGATTTGTCAACTCTTTTAAAACTCTCTCTGATACCGTTTTATCGTAATTATTAAGATCCAGACTCTTCAAAAACTGATAAAGATCGGATATACTCATCTCCAGCAGATCTGCAATATTTTTCCCTCCAATTTTTACATATAACGCCTCTTTTTTCAACCTCTTTCCCCTGCACTCGGGACAGGTTGTCTTTCCGGAGTACCTGCTGAGCATAAAACGGAACTGTATCTTGTACTTATTTGACTCAATAATCTTAAAAAATTGAGTAATACCGGTAAAGTGGCTGTTTCCTCTCCACAATAGAAGCTTCTGCTCCTCTGTCAGATTTTTATAGGGTTTATGTATTGGGAAATCAAATTTATGTGACGAGTTAATAAGCTCATCATAGAAACTCCTCATACTCTCACCTTTCCAGCAAGCAACGGCATCCTGGTAGACGCTAAGACCCGGGTCCGGAATCACCAGATTTTCGTCAATCCCTACAATTTTGCCATATCCGGAACATTCCGGACAGGCACCTAAGGGGTTATTATAGCTAAATAAAAGCTCGGAGGGCTCTTCAAATGCTATTCCGTCACGTTCAAATATTGTGGAGAAGCTCCTCATTTCGGAATCTTTGCCTGTTGTTATTATTAGACTCTCCCTCTCCTTTCCTATCCCCCTTTTAACGGCAAATGCGGTCTGTAGAGAATCGTACAGGCGGTTTTCGCTCTCCTCAGTTTTGTCATTTATCAGTCGGTCCACCAAAAGATAGACTCTATCGTTTTCATTAAACACTCCACTGAGAGCTGAGTCAATCTTAATAAGCTCTCCATTATGATACAACCGACTGAATCCCTCCTCTTTAAGAGAGAGAAGACGCTCTGTTCTGGTATCTCTACTCTCCCACCCGATTGGTGTTAATATATAGAGTGGTGCACCTTCGGGGATAGATTTGATATACTCAATAACATCTGATACTGAATCCCGTTTGACCTCCTCTCCACTCACCGGAGAGTATGTTTTTCCCGATTTTGTGAATAAAAGTCTCAGGTAGTCGTAGATCTCGGTGCTCGTTCCAACTGTAGAGCGTGGATTTCTTGTATTTACCTTCTGCTCAATTGCAATTGCAGGAGGATTTCCGGTTATCTCATCCACATCAGGTTTTGACATCCGCCCCAGGAACTGCCTTGCAAATGATGAGAGACTCTCTACAAAACGCCTCTGACCCTCGGCAAACAGTGTATCAAAAGCAAGAGTAGATTTCCCCGAACCGGAGATACCTGTTATCACCACAAATCTATCCCTCTCAATATCAATGTTAATATTTTTGAGATTATTTAGTCTGGCCCCTTTTATCTTGATTTTATTCTCTCTTTTTGTACTTCCACTCATTATAAATTCTCTTAAATAGAAATTCTGCTGACAGATTTTATACCTTTAAGCTTTCGCAGATTAAATATAAGCTTATCTAACAGCTGATTATTTGACACAGACACCTGCATCTTGGCCTCAAGTCTCCCCTTCTGCTCCGATATGGAAAACTGACGTAAAGATATGTTAAGTGTGTTAATCACCTCCATAATCTGTTGTCCTGTGGCCGCCTCTCCATATCCGCTTATACGTAGTGCTGTCTGGAAACTATGTCCTGTAGAACCCTCTCTCCACTTTACCTTTTGAATTCTGTAGGGGTAATTATCAAAGAGTCTGGCAGCGTTTGGACAACTAATCCGATGTATCTTAATGCCCTCCCTTATAGTTACAAAACCAAAGATATCATCACCAAATATCGGATTACAACATTTTGCCAGTTTAAATCCAACATTACTAACCTTTTCGTCAATAATCAAATAGTCAGATGAGGCAGAAGAGGAGGTACCCGCCTTATCTGTCTTAAATAGGGGCACAGGGGTACCCTCTTTGGGTTCGGTACTATCCCTCTCTCTCTCTCTTGCCGTTAGGACACCCTTTATCTGAGCTATATCAACAACATCTGTTGCAATTGCAATGTAAAATTCGGGAGCAGTCTTATACTTATAGTGCTTTAAAAGATAGACAATTACCTCATCATTATATTCCAGTTTCCAATTATTTACACGTCTCTCCAATAACTCTTTTCCCTCTTCGGCTCTCTTACCTGTCTCTTCGTTAAGTTTTTGTTTAATCTTTGCCCTCGCTTTAGATGAGACAACATAGTTGAGCCAGTCAACAGATGGCTTCTGGTTTTTACTGCTGATAATCTCAACAACATCTCCGGTCTTAAGCCGCTCTCTGATTGATGCCGGTTTACCATTAATTTTTGCACCTGAGCATCTTAACCCAAGATTTGAATGTATATCGAATGCAAAATCCAGAACAGAGGCCCCTGGAGATAATCTTCTCAAATCCCCGTCAGGGGTAAAAACAAAGATCTCATCTATAGCAAAATCGAAAAGTGCAGATGAGTTGATACTATCCCCACTCTCAAGTAGTCTCTTAACCCCTCCCAACCAAGATGAGAGGCCATTTTCACTCTTAACCCCTTT
Source organism: Bacteroidales bacterium (assembly GCA_030695305.1). Lineage (GTDB taxonomy): Bacteria > Bacteroidota > Bacteroidia > Bacteroidales > UBA932 > Bact-08. The sequence goes on along the minus strand of JAUYTB010000197.1, from coordinate 6,541 downwards.
ATATGACCAGTGGGCTGCATAACCGCTCTCTGCAATATCGTCCATCCTTGCACTCCTTATCTGAACCTCAATTACATGTTTATCCTTAGTTGTTACTGTGGTGTGCAGAGACTCGTATCCATTCTCTTTTGGGACAGTAATCCAATCTCTCAATCTTTTAATATCAGGAGTATAGCTTTGGGTTACAATTGAATATACTTTCCAGCAGAGCTCTTTCTCTCTTTCCGGTTCGGAGTCGATAATAATCCTAATTGCAAAGAGGTCTGCAACAGATTCAAACGGAATCTGCTGAATCTGCATCTTCTTATATATCGAATATGCACTTTTTGTTCTGCTTTTGAGCGTATATCTTATACGCCCCTTTTTAAGGTCGGTCTCAATTGGCTTAACAAAGATATCTGTGAGTCGCTTCCGCTCCTGCTCTCCCGCTTTAAGTTTATTTGTTATCAACCTGTAGTTCTCGGGATCATTATAGCGAAACGAAAGATCTTCCAGCTCGCTCTTAAGATTATATAGACCCAGCTGATGAGCAAGCGGAGCGTATAACAGGAGTGTCTCTGTTGCCTTCTTTGTCTGCTTTGACTTGGGAAAGATATCAAGACTTCTCATAACCTCAAGTCTGTCGGCAAGCTTTATTAGGGTAACCCTGGGATCTCTGGAGTAGCTGACAATAAGTTTTCGGTAGTTTTCTGCCTGAAGACCAGTATCTTTTGGCTTGATTTGTGATATTTTATTGAGACTCTCTGCTATAGAAATAATCTCATCAGAAAACTCTTTTCTGTTGGTTTCCAGCAACTGGTAATCTCTCCTTGATGCTTCGTGAAGGAATACTGCACAGATGGCTGCCGGCATAAGTCCCAGTTCTGAAGCAACAATTTCGCTAACAGCAAGTACATGATCTATAAAGGGAGTCCCGTCACTTCGCTTTTCGTCTGCAAGAGTAGAAGATGCAATCATAAGAGATTTACATACCCACTCCCTTTCGTTTTGAGCAGAAGATTGCAGAATCTTCTCCATTTTTTGAGAGAACATAACACAATTTTTTATTTAATATTCTTAAGCAGGGGTATTATATCTTTCCCCTGCTGGTCTCAAGCAGACGCTTCAATGCATTCATCTCATCACGAAATCTTGCAGCACGCATGAAGTCCAGCTCTTTTGCAGCACTTTCCATTTGCAATTTTGCTGCCACAATTGACTTCTCAATCTGGTCCGGTTTAAAGGCGGCCATTACAGGATCCATCAACAGGGGATTTTGTTCCAGTGACTCCTGTGAATACTCTTTAGCCCGTCCAAGAACGTTTCTTACCTGTTTAATTATCTGTTTTGGAGTAATATTGTGTTCTATGTTGTAATCCTGCTGCTTTCTTCTTCTTCTCTCAGTCTCATCAATAGTGCTTCTCATAGACCCGGTTATTTTATCGGCGTACATTATAACCCTCCCCTCAATGTTCCTTGCTGCTCTCCCTGCTGTCTGTGTGAGTGCCCTAGCCGACCTTAAAAAGCCCTCCTTATCGGCATCAAGGATAGCCACAAGCGAAACCTGAGGAAGATCTAACCCTTCGCGCAAAAGATTTACCCCAATAAGAACGTCAAATCTACCCTCCTGAAAATCTTCCAAAATCTCTACTCTCTCTAAAGTATCAACATCTGAGTGTATATAACGGCACCTGATATCAATCTTGGAAAGATACTTATCCAACTCCTCTGCCATTCGTTTTGTGAGAGTAGTAACAAGAACTCTCTCATCCTTTTCTGCTCTTATCCTTATCTCCTCCAATAGATTATCTATTTGATTCTTTGTCGGCCTCACCTCAATAGGAGGGTCGAGCAGGCCTGTTGGTCTCACAACCTGCTCTACTATAAGCCCCCCGGAAGCTGAGAGTTCGTAATCTGCAGGGGTTGCACTTACAAAAACTCTCTGTCCGATTACATTTTCAAATTCGTCAAACTTAAGGGGTCTGTTATCTGCCGCAGATGGCAATCTAAATCCAAACTCAATAAGAGTCTCCTTACGGGAACGGTCACCACCGTACATTGCTCTTATCTGAGAGACAGTTACATGACTCTCATCTATAAATGTAACAAAATCATCCGGAAAGTAATCTATCAAGCAGAATGGTCTCATCCCGGCCTTTCTTCCGTCAAAATATCTTGAGTAGTTCTCAATTCCGGAACAGTATCCAATCTCTTTAATCATCTCAAGATCAAACTCAACCTTCTGTTTAACTCTTTTTGCCTCCTGCACCTTTCCTATCTCCATAAAGTACTCATACTGCTTGAGCATATCATCCTGAATCTGAACAATCGCACTCTTCATACGATCCTTTGTTGTAACAAAAATATTGGCAGGGTAGATAGAGATCTCGTTAAGTTCCTGAATCAGAGCCCCGGAAATAGGGTCAAAAAGCTCTATGCTCTCTATTACATCACCAAAGAAAATAACTCTCACAGCGTTATCGGAGTATGCAGGATAGATATCAATAGTATCTCCCATCACTCTAAAGACTCCCCGTTTGAACTCACTCTCATTTCTTGAATAGAGACTCTCAACCAGAGAGTATAGAAGCTTACTTCTGGCAACACTCTCTCCGCATGCTATTTTTATTGTGTTGGCGTGAAAATCTTCGGGATTTCCTATTCCATAAAGACATGATACACTCGAAATTACAATAACATCTCTCCTTCCTGACAAAAGTGCACTTGAGGCAGAGAGGCGAAGCTTCTCTATCTCGTCGTTTATACTCAAATCTTTTTGAATGTATGTATCGGTAACAGGCAGATATGCTTCCGGTTGATAGTAGTCGTAGTAGGAGACAAAATACTCAACAGCGTTTTCCGGGAAGAAAGCTTTAAACTCACCATAGAGTTGGGCAGCCAGAGTCTTATTATGACTAAGGATAAGAGCCGGCCTCTGAACTCTCTCAATGACATTTGCCATTGTGAATGTTTTGCCCGAGCCTGTTACTCCAAGTAATGTGACCGATTGTAAACCGTCATTAACATGTTTAACAAGCTGCTCTATCGCCTCCGGCTGATCTCCGGTTGGTTTAAAATTTGACGCTAATTTAAATCCCATCTACTATGACATAATCTTATGACACCCTATTTCAAACTCTTCTTAACATCTTTTACATAATCTTCCAGACCCTTTGCAACCTTAACCATCATCTCCTTAAGGAATTTTTCATCGGATAGTTGTTCCTCATCTGGCAGTGAGCTCATAAAGAGTGTCTCAACTAAAACAGTCGGAAACTCGGTAGGTGAGTTGAGTGAAAAGTTAAAATTACCAATCAGTCCAAAATTTGGAAGATTAAGTTCTAATAGCCTTTTAAGGATAGTCTCTGCAAGTGTCCTATACTCAATATGTCGGTAATATGTACTGGTACCCATTGGTTTAAGCGGATTACCACCTGCATTGCAATGGATAGACAACATTAGGTCTATACCGGCTCTCTTAAAAATATCCAATCTATCCTGCATCGCAACATCCACATCCTCTGTACGACTCATAACAACTTTGGCCCCTCTCTTCTCAAGCTCCTCCTTTAACATATATGACATGGTAAGGTTTAGATCCTTCTCTTTAATACCTGATGGACTAACAGCTCCTGATGCAACTCCTCCATGTCCGGCATCTACACCAATTATCAGCCCTTTTAGAGAGGCTCTAGAGGGAACGGTAATAGCATCCGGAGTGTGTCTAATAGTAATATCAAGAGAGTTACCAACATAATCCACACTATAACCCCAACTGAAATTATCTCTCAATTTTATTATAACCGAGAAGATATCGGATGAGGTTTGACGCAGATGTACATACTCTATTGCCTTAAGGTCCAGATACTGTGTAATCCAGTTTGAGTTACAATGAGCTCCGTAGATATCTATTACCAGTTTGTTTGGATCTAACTCCCTGTAAATTGTATAGGGCTGTCTGTTCTCTAGAGAGACTCTTACCCTATCTGCCTTCCCAATATTAGAAACGCTCCATGAGCCGGTTAGTGAAAATGGTGGTTTTACTCCAAAAGGCACTCTCTCTGTAAATTGTTTTGGAATAAAAGCGTAATTCTGTTCTGATAATCTCACTTTATAGAGGTTATTTACCGAATCCATAAGCTCCATCTTGATTCCTTCGGCTAAAAAATTTATCTTTGCACCGCCAAGACGATCTGCTCCGGCTCCGTAATTTAGGTATGCCCCTTTTTTTGTCTTTATTAACGGTTTCGGATAGAATTCCATCTGATCTTCTTTTGAAACTATTAATGGTTTTTTGAAATAGACCCAAAAAGTCTCAACCTCTTCGTAACCACCAGATGTGGCCTTTACAGTTATAGTATTGGGACCCTCATCAAGGTTTAATTCGGCACCAAAAGATCCGGTTGAGTACTGTTTTACAGGCAGATTATTGATAGTAATAACTGATCCCGGGGTTGCAACACCCACTACATAGTGAACGCGGGTTAGAACTGTATCAATTTTGCCTCTTACAACTCTTAATTGTATGTTATTCTGTGCATACAGAGATGGCATAATAGAGAGGGCTAAGAGGGTTAACAGAATTACCGGCAATAAATTGAGTTTGTTTTTCATGGCTTGATATTTGCTAATGTTGTTTTGCAATTTTTCTTCAAATTTAGTTAAAAAATATGGTAAGTAACATCAATCAAAAGTCGCTGTTTCCGGGACTGTTTATAATGATAGGTCTTATATTCCTCGGAATCTTTATTAAAAGTGCCGTTGTCTCTTTTAAGTCGTATGACAGAGTAGTGAGTGTCAAAGGTCTTTCGGAGATTGAAGTTGCGGCAAACAGAGTTATTTGGCCTGTTGTTTACAAAGAGATTGGCAATGATTTAACAATTCTCTATAAAGCTATAAATGATAAAAATCGTTTAATTATAGACTATCTTAAATCAAAAGGTTTAGAAGAGAGCGAAATAACAATATCTGCCCCTTCAATTATTGATATGAGTGCAGAGAGGTATCAGAGCCAGCCATCTCCTTACCGGTACAACATTACAAGTGTTTTAACAGTAACATCAGATAAAGTAGATCTTGTAATGAAGATCATCTCGAGTCAGTCGGAATTACTTAAAAACGGAGTTGCACTTCTTGCTGGGGATTACCAGTATCAGACCCAGTTTCTCTATACACTGCTCAATGAGATTAAGCCAACCATGATTGAGGAGGCGACTAAGAGTGCAAGGGAGTCAGCAGAGAAGTTTGCAAAGGACTCTCAGAGCAAACTTGGGAAAATTAAAAGAGCCAGTCAGGGTCAGTTCACTATAAATGACAGAGATGCAAATACTCCTCAGATTAAAACTGTGAGAGTTGTAAGTACTGTAGAGTATATGCTTAGGGACTAAAACCCATAGATTTGGAATATAACACTCAATAGAATAAAGAATTAACATCAAACAATAAAGCAATTATGGAAATTTGTAATGTACACGCCCGCGAAATTCTCGATTCACGCGGTAATCCAACAATCGAAGTAGATGTTCAACTCCTTTCGGGAGCTTTCGGTAGAGCAGCTGTTCCTTCAGGCGCATCAACAGGCATCAATGAGGCTATTGAGCTAAGAGATGGCGACAAATCACGCTATATGGGAAAAGGTGTCCTCAATGCAGTGAAGAATGTAAATGAGATTATAGCTCCCGCTATTATGGGAATGAGTGCACTTAATCAGGCACAGATAGATAAATACCTAATAGAACTTGATGGAACCCCTACAAAATCTAAATTAGGTGCAAACGCCATTTTGGGTGTCTCTCTTGCTGTTGCCCGTGCTGCTGCAGATTATCTTCAGATTCCTCTTTACAGATATATTGGAGGTACAAACGCAGTAACGCTTCCGGTTCCAATGATGAACATCATCAACGGAGGTTCTCACTCAGATGCCCCTATCGCTTTTCAGGAGTTTATGATTCGCCCTGTGGGAGCACCAAGCTTCAAAGAGGCGTTAAGAATGGGAGCAGAGGTGTTCCACAATCTAAAGAAGATATTTCATGACAGAGGTCTAAGCACAGCAGTAGGTGATGAAGGTGGGTTTGCTCCTGCTCTTAACGGAACCGAAGATGCTCTGGATTCAATTATTGCTGCAATTAAAAAAGCGGGATATGAGCCGGGAAAAGATATTACCATTGCTCTTGACTGCGCAGCCAGCGAGTTTTTCAAAGATGGAATCTATGACTACTCTAAATTTGAAGGCCCTAACGGTGCAAAGAGAGATGCAGCTGCTCAGGTAGAGTTCCTTAAATCACTTGCAGAAAAATACCCTATCGACTCTATCGAAGATGGTATGGATGAGCAGGATTGGGATGGATGGAAACTTCTTACCGATGTTTTAGGCTCAAAAATCCAACTTGTTGGAGACGATCTTTTTGTAACCAACGTTCAGTTCCTCAAAAAAGGTATCGAACTTGGCTGCACAAACTCTATCCTAATCAAAGTTAACCAGATTGGAACACTTACAGAGACCCTCAACGCTATTGAACTTGCACACCGCAACAAATTCACCTCTGTAACATCACACCGCTCA
>JAUYTB010000194.1 GCA_030695305.1 Bacteroidales bacterium | reverse complement strand
CGATGAGGGAGGTAAGCATAACAACGGAGGCGTTATGGACCGGAAAGACAACAGATCCTCCCATAAGACCTACATTGACAAGAATCATTTTGGAGGTTAAAAAATTAAAAAGGCCTAATAAAGAGCCGAAAATAAAAGTTTTGGGCAAATTAGAGCCCTTTTCATTAAGCTCTCTCTCTCCTCTCTTACTAACTATGTAAGCAACAGCACCACATATTGCTGCCGTAACAAAAACTCCGAATAGAAAGAGCTCTCCCTCAGAAGATTCAGAGATAATAAAAGTATTTGTAAGCTCCATTGAGCTATCAATGGCGCCGGATAGTAAAAAGACAATAAGGGGTAAAGTCAGTGCCCCTTTGACCCTTTTCTCCGATCTCTTATAAAGAATTAAGTAGAATGAGGTAAGGGCAATTAAAATTCCTGAAATTTTTAGAAAAAGGCCATCTTCCTGACCCAAATAGAGAACTCCTATTGAGACTGGAATTATTACAGACATTTTATTGAAGGCAGTTGTAAGACCTATCCCGGCCCTCTCTGCAGAAAATGTCATTGCAACAAAACTTGTTACAAACAAGAGACCTACAAAAAGTGATGGTAATATAAGTTTTGAGGAGTATTCAGGGATTCCGTCGCTAAGGAAAAGGTCAATACCGGTAAATAACATTGCAAAAGCATAGTTGACAGTAATTGCCAAATATTTGTCGAGCCCTTTTATACTTATAAGTTTTAGAGATATGAACATCCCCAAAGCAAATAATATATGGATAATCAAATAGATAATGTTGTGCATAGTATTAATGTTCATAATATCAGACAAAGGTAATTGGAAAATATTATACTTTTGTGACCGACTTTCAAATTTATATTATTATGGGTGGCCTATTTGGAGTAATCTCCAGACAAAAATGCATTACAGATCTTTTTTACGGAACCGATTATCACTCACACCTTGGTACAAGGAGAGGCGGTTTAGCGACATTAAATATTAACGGCAACTTTGCCAGATCTATCCATAACTTAGAAAATACACACTTTCGTGCAAAATTCGAAGATGATCTTAAGAAATTTGACGGACTATCCGGGATTGGTGTCATAAGTGATACAGATCCTCAGCCGATAATTCTTAATTCTCATCTGGGTAAGTTCGCTATTGTTACTGTAGGAAAGATAAACAATATGGCAGAACTCGAAAAGGAGCTCTTATCCGGAGGCAGAAACTTTACGGAACTGAGTTCCGGCTCTACAAATCCTACCGAACTAACTGCCCTGCTGATAACAGAGGGAAAAAGTTTTGAAGAGGGGATAGCAATTGCCAACAAGAGAATAGAGGGGTCATGTACATTTCTCCTTCTTACAGAGAGCGGAATAATTGCTGCTCGGGACAAATTTGGAAGAACTCCGCTAATAATCGGGAAAAAAGAGGGGTCACTCTCAGTGGCCTCCGAAACATGTTGTTTCTCAAATTTGGGATATGAAGATGAGTACTATTTGGGCCCAGGAGAGGTAGTGAGAATATCTCATGATGGTTATGAACAGATAATAAAACCGGGAAAGAGGTTGCAGATATGCTCATTTCTCTGGATCTATTACGGATATCCTACAAGCTCCTACGAGAAGATAAATGTAGATGATGTCCGCTTCTCTCTTGGATACTCCCTTGGTGAAACAGATGATACAGAGTTGGATGTCTCCTCTGCTATTCCCGACTCCGGAACCTGTATGGCCATTGGGTTTGCTGCCGGAAAAAAGATTCCATACAGAAACGCAATAGTTAAATACACTCCTACCTGGCCAAGAAGCTTTATGCCTTCCGATCAATCAATAAGAGATCTTGTTGCCAGGATGAAACTAATTCCCAATAAGAGTCTTTTAAGGGAGAAAAGGATTGCTTTTTGCGATGATTCAATTGTAAGAGGGACACAGCTTAAAGATAACGCACAGACACTGATTGGCTTTGGAGCAAAAGAGATACACATAAGAATTAGTTGTCCTCCTCTGGTCTTCCCGTGTGAATTCCTTAACTTCTCGGCATCCAGATCTCCTCTGGAGTTGATAACAAGAAGGTATATCCTTCAAAAAGAGGGCTCTCACAATAAAAATACAGAAAAATACTCAGATCCATCTACAAAGGAGTACCAGGAGATGGTCACATTTATTAAAAATGAGCTTGGCCTATCTAGCTTACGGTTTAATACCATTGACACACTAGTTAAGTCTATTGGGCTCCCAAAAGAGTCTGTCTGTACACACTGTTTTGACGGGAGCGGATACTGCAAATAATAGTTTTTGATTAATACCATAAAATTTTGGTATGTAATTATTTTGTATACCTTTGTGTAGTTAATTAACCTATTTTTAAACTTTTTATTTCCGTTCATATGAACATCTTTGTTTCAAGTCTAAGTTTCCGTGCTAAGAAAGAGGATCTAGCCGAACTGTTTGCACCTTATGGCGAAGTTACTTCTGCCAGAATTATTATCAACCGTGATACCCGTCGCTCAAAAGGTTATGGTTTCGTTGAGATGCCAAATGACACAGAGGGCAATGCTGCTATCGAAGCTCTTAATGGTACCGACCACATGGGCCGCACCATTAGTGTTGCTCAGGCCAACGATCGTCCGGCCAGAGAGGAGTACTAGATTGGTACTATTAAAAAATATAAAGAGAGGCTGCCTTATTGGGCAGCCTCTCTTCGTTTTTATTAACTGGTGCTTAGTTTGCCAGTTTCATCTCCTCTATAAGATGAGATGCTCCGGCTACTTTATCAATTACAAATAGTACATATCTGATATCTAAAGATATATTCCTGCAAACATCCGGATCAAATGCGATATCACTCATAGTACCCTCCCAGACTCTGTCAAAGTTTATACCTATGAGATGGCCATCTGCATTAATTACAGGGCTTCCGGAGTTACCTCCGGAGGTATGATTTGTCGCAATGAAACATACGGGAACCGTTCCATTTACCTCCCACTTTCCAAAATCTTTGGATTTATATACATCTCTAAGAATCTGAGGAATATTGTAGTCATAGATATCGGGGTTATCTTTCTCCATAATCCCCTCCAGAGTAGAAAGATGCTTATAATAGACAGCATCTGATGGTTTGTAACCACTAACGTTGCCATATGTTATTCTGAGAGTGGAATTGGCATCCGGATAGAATGAGTGATTGCTTCTATACTCCATCTGCCCTCTCATATATGTTCTGTAGAGAAGATTAATCTCCCTGTTTATCTCGTCTGTTACAGGTTTAACATTCGATTCGTGATTGCTGTAAAAAATATCATACAAAGCAAAAGCAGGATCATTGTTAAAACTGGACTCATCAACACCACTCTCAATATATGCATAAATCTTTTCCGGTGATGCAAGAAGGGACTCACTAAAGATATAGTCAGCCAGAGAACTTACTGATCCATATTGAGAAAGCATCTCCTTAAAGGGAGCAGGCTGCATATGAGACGGAACACTCTTGCTGTACTGCTCAACAATTGCAATAAAGGATCTTTTGTCTATTGGTAGATAATAATCTTTGTAAAAAGCTTCTAACATGTTTTTTATGTTTGCAGCACTCACTTGTGGTGTCATTTTTGAGTTTCTTTTTATTGCTGCAGATATTGTTCCGGCAAATCTGATAATCTCATTAGCGATAATGGCCTCATTATAGTAATCTGTAGCAAAAGCATATGGTTCAAGATTACGGTATAACTCTCCCAATCTTTCGGTCACTCTTTTGTACTCCTCTCTTCCATCTGCCCATTTATTAAACCCCTTTTCAAACTCAATCTTCTCATTGATAGTGTTAAGCTTTTCTATTCCGCGAGACTCTCCCTGCCACTTTTTCCACGCATTGGAAACGGATGCATTTTTTGAAGCGTATCTTATCCTCACATCCTGACTTTTATTCATTTCTTCTCTTTGAATATCAAGTCTTTTAGTTCTAAGATCAATTTTATGAGGGTTCGATTTTTCTGTAATATATCTAACAGCATCGGAGTGTATATATTGTTGTGTTCTTCCTGGAAAACCATAAACCAGAGTAAAATCACCCTCGCTGACCCCATTTGTTGATATGGTGAAGAATCTTTTTGGTACATAAGGTCTGTTATCTTTTGAATATGCAGCCGGTTTGTTATCTTTATCAGAATAGATTCTGAAAAGGGCAAAATCGCCGGTATGTCTAGGCCACATCCAATTATCTGTATCACCTCCAAATTTACCAATTGATGATGGAGGTGCTCCTACAAGTCTTACATCATTAAATGCCTCATATACAAATAAAAAATATTGATTGCCATAATAGAGAGCCTCAACTCTTGCCTGATAGTGGTTATTCTCTGTAGCTCTTTTAATAATTGCAGCAGACTTCTCAGAGACAAGCTTTGCCCTCTCCTCTTCACTCATATTAGAGTTGTATGAACTTAAAACCTCCTTTGTAACATCCTCCATTCTTATTAAAAACCTTACAGATAAACCTCTGTTTGGGAGTTCATCCTCCATTGTTTTTGCCCAAAACCCATCTCTTAGATAGTCATTCTCCACAGAGCTGTGAGATTGAATCTGTCCAAAGCCACAATGATGATTGGTTAGAATCAGACCCTTGTCGGAGATTAGCTCACCGGTGCATCCCCCTCCAAAATGGACGATTGCATCCTTTAGTGATGCCTGGTTTACACTGTAGAGATCTTCTGCAGTTAGTCTGAATCCCTTTTTTTGCATATCAGGTATCCGCTCCTTGATAATAAGCGGAAGCCACATACCCTCGTCGGCATTTACAGGGCCGAGAGTTAGTAATAGAATAAAAATTGAAAGAATTAATCTCTTCATAAAAAGTACAATAATGTTAATATCATCACAAACTTACAAAAAATTATTACTTTTGATATGAAAACTATCACATATGAATCAACTTGCCAAATACATTATTGCTATTGCAGTTACTCTGATTATTGGATTTATTGCATGGTACTTTAGTGATATTCTGCTATATATTATAATATCGGCGGTTATCTCACTAATGGGAAAACCTTTGATGGATAGGCTTACCTCCTTTAAAATTAAAGGTTTCTCTATCCCTAAAGGGATTGCTGCGTTTATTACCCTGGCAGTATTGTTCTCTATCTTTATCTCTCTGTTTCTATTTATCGCTCCTATTACCGGCAGGATTTTTACAAATATAAGCTCTCTAAATTTTGAAAATATTGTGTTGAGCATATCAGAGCCTCTCAAAGATTTTAATACTTCAATAATCTCTACTTTTCCCACTCTTGGATATGATTTTAAGGTAGAGAACATTGTAATGGATGAGATTCAAAAGATATTTACAACATCATCTTTAGCTTCTGTTTTTGCCTCAGTAACAACACTTCTAGTAAACACAGTAATTGGTATACTTGTGGTTCTGTTTATCACATTCTTCTTTCTTAAAGAGCAGAACATGTTCGATAATATGGTAATAGCACTCTTCCCGGACAAGTATGAAGTGAATGTAAGAAGAGCTCTAAACTCTGTTAACAATCTGCTTGTCAGATATTTTATAGGAATCAGTATTCAGACTTTTATTATTGTAACTCTAAACACGCTGGGGCTATTCTTTATTGCCAGATTAGATTTTTCTTTGGCAATAGTGCTTGCGAGTATAACTGGTATACTTAATATCATCCCATACGTTGGTCCATGGATAGGGGGAATTTTTAGTATTTTGATAACTCTTACTCTAAATATTCCGGAAGGTGGTGAAATAGGGAGTATAATTATTACTTTGGCTGTAATCTTTCTAACTACACAAATGATTGATGTTTTTATTCTTCAGCCTGTAATTTTCTCTAACAGTGTTAATGCACATCCGCTTGAGATATTTATATTGCTTCTGATTGCAGCAAGTGTTGCTGGGGTAATTGGAATGCTTGTTGCCATTCCATCTTATACTGTTATCAGAGTATTTGCCAGAGAGTTCTTCTCTCATTTTAAACTTGTCCAGAAACTCACAGATCAAATTTAAATTATCGATTAGAAAAAAAGCTTCCTAAACGAAAAACGTTTAGGAAGCTTTTAATTATAAAACTATTTTACTCTCTACACAATAGTAAATAAATCATTTACTCTTTTCTAGAGAGAGCGTTGTATTTCTCGTAACCTGCCATGAATTCCGGACTCTTTTCACGGAAACGGAAATAGATGTTTTTCAAATACTCGGCAACAACGGCCTTAATCTCTTCATCAGGAGAAGCGGCAAAACACTTTTCGAAAGGATCAATTGCTGATTCAAGATTGTGCTCCAGTTGCTTAACAAGCTCCTCGTATTTTGCATCATCCATTTCGTCTGCAGCTTTAGCCTGAATATCTACAGCTTTATCATAGAAGGCAGCACCAATTGCAAAATAACCGAAATAATAGTTTTTGTCTGTCTCAACAGATTTTTGATAGCACTCAACAGCCTTCTCAATATCATTGAGATTCTTCCATACATTACCCTCAGCATAATAAAGAGTTGCATTCTCCGGCTCGTTCTTTTGTGCCTGATGAATAAGTTCTAGAATCTTTGCAGGATCATCATTTGACTCAATATAGGTATTGATTAATGATACAAGTATGCTTTGAGTGCTTGGATACTTTCTGAAGCCGTTGTTTAGGATCTCCTTAGCCATCTCAATATCATCCTTAGATTTGTATGCTTCTGCAAGATATGAGTAGACATCTCCATTTGCATCATATCCGTAATCCATCGACTTAGTGAAAAACTTAATAGCTCTCTCCTTATCCTGGCCCATATAG
>JAUYTB010000189.1 GCA_030695305.1 Bacteroidales bacterium | reverse complement strand
AAGCTTGCTCCGGCAAGACTTGTAGATAACGAATTCTCAAGAGCAGTTCAAGATGCCGAAAACCGGGGCGCATCTGCCACAGAGTTGGAAGAGCTCCTGGGCCGCGGCCGCGCCAAAAAGGGAATATTTGAAGGTGACCTGGATCAGGGCGAGCTTGAGATTGGTCAGGTGGCATCAATGATTAGAGAAGAGGAGAGTGTAGCGGATATTTTTGCGGATCTGACATTGCTGATTAAATAGTTGAATAGTACTCAATCAAACTCTGGCAAAGAGAACAAACTCAAATGGGGATTCAAATGTTTCGCCACGGTTAAAGGATTCGCGGGAGATCTCTCTCCACTCGGTTTGGTTTACAGCCGGGAAAAAGGTATCGGCATAAGCGATATTGGTGTGAACCAGGGTCAGATAGAGTTTATGAGCATAGGGGAGGGTTTGCCGGTAGATCTCCCCGCCGCCTATAATAAAAACCTCTTGGGCAGAGTTGTTGGAAACGTTTTGCTGGATAGGTTGCCCGGAGATGCTGGGTTGCACAGTCTGACCTGGAACGGCTGTGGGTTCTTTAGCCGCGGCAGCAAGTGCCTCCTCAATTGTGGAGTAAATCTCTACAGTGGGAGTTGAGGATAAACTGTCACAGGGAGTTGGTAAAAGGGTGCTACTTACCACAATGTTGCGGCGGTTGGGTAGGGGTTTCCCCAGGGACTCCCAGGTTTTGCGCCCCATAATTACGGTGTGACCGGTGGTTATGCGCTTGAAGTAGCGGAGGTCTTCCTTTATATGCCAGAGAAGTTGATTATTGCGGCCAATCGCGCCATTATCTGCAACTGCGGCTATTATTGAGATTGTCATTTTTATCTTTTTATATTGAATCTGGCGGAATTATATTGAATTTGTCTGTAAAAGTTGTAACGGGCTAAACGGCAATGGGAGCTTTGATTCCCGGGTAGGGGTCGTAACCCTCCAGAGTAAAGTCCTTGTACTGGAAGTCTAAGATATTTTTTATCTGTGGATTGATAACCATTTTTGGTAGCGGGCGGGGTTGGCGGGAGAGCTGAAGGGCCACCTGATCAAAATGGTTGGTATAGATATGTACATCGCCAAATGTGTGGATAAACTCACCGAGCTGTAAATCACACACCTGGGCCACCATCATGGTAAAGAGAGCGTAGGAGGCGATATTAAACGGAACTCCCAAAAAAAGGTCGGCACTTCTCTGGTAAAGCTGACAGCTCAGCCGGCCCTCTGCAACATAAAATTGAAACAGAGCGTGGCAGGGAGGAAGCGCCATCTTCTCAATCTCCCCCACATTCCAGGCAGAGATAATATGACGGCGAGAATCGGGGCTCTTTTTGATTCCCTCTATAAGAGCAGAGAGCTGATCTATT
>JAUYTB010000170.1 GCA_030695305.1 Bacteroidales bacterium | reverse complement strand
TTTAAAGGGAGAGGGAGGGGTTATTCGATTCTCCATTTTAGTGGAATTGGGGTGGGTTTTATGTTTATTGAGATTGTATTGATTCAAAAGCTGACTCTATTTTTTGGCCATCCGATTTATGCGGCTACTGCTGTGTTGAGCGGGATGCTTATTTTTTCTGGTTTGGGGGCTTTTTTGAGCAGCAGGATTGTTAAACGACCGGGCCATTTTGTAATTGTTGTTGTGGGTATTGTAATTCTGACGGTGACTCTTACTTTTACAATAACACCGCTGCTTATGGCTACAATAGCTGCTCCGATTGCTGTTAAGGCCTTTTTGAGTATCGTTATAACTGCTCCTCTCTCGTTTTTGATGGGAATTCCTTTTCCTTACGGAATCAGAAAGCTTTCGGGTATAAATAGTGGGCTTATTCCCTGGGCGTGGGGTATTAACGGCTCATTCTCGGTTATCAGCACTGCTCTTGCAACTGTTATAGCTGTACAGTATGGATTTACTACTGTGATGCTGTTGGCCGCTTTTGCTTACATGATAATAATCCCATGGAGAGGGAACCTTGGCAAGGGTTGTGGACCTTGAAGGCGTTTGTGGATGGGACGAAAGTGGGGAGTGCTGTTTTGATATTTAAATTTATTTCGTCATATTTAAGCTAATCAAAAATATCTGTTATGAAGAATCTTTTAATTATTTCAATTGCTGCTTTTCTGTTTGTGGCAGTTTCGTGTGACAATCAAACAACAGAGGCAATTCTTGACACGCAAGAGCAACAGGTGGTAGAGTTCCGTGATTTTGGACCGGAGATCTTTGTTTTTGACATTGAGGAGTACACTCTTAAGAATGAGAATTTTAGGATTGCTCTTTGGACAGGTACACATATGCAGCTAACTTTGATGAGTCTTCTCCCCGGGGAGGAGATTGGGCTGGAGTCTCACCCCGAATTAGATCAGTTTATAAGAGTTGAGTCGGGCAAAGGTGTTGTTGTAATGGGTGACACCAAAGAAGATCTCAACTTTGAAGCTCAGCTGGAAGATGATTTTGCTTTCTTTATTCCTGCTGGTAAATGGCACAACATCCACAACACAGGTAATGTACCTCTTAAACTCTATTCAATTTATTCTCCGAATGAGCATCCTCACGGAACCATTCACAAAACTGTTCAGGAGGCATTGGAGGACGAGCATCATCATTAGAAATGACACCTTGGCAAGGGTTGTGGACCTTGCATCCAAATATGGACCTTGTATGCGTTTGTGGCTAAATAGAGAGTTATTTCCCGTGCTTTTACGGTTATTTCCCGCTCATAGCTGCCTGCCGTTTATTGGGCGGCAGCTGCGAGAACAACCTAAGCCCGAGAATAACTCTCTATTGTGGCACCTATACGGGAGACCTTAGTAATTATTTATTTGATAATATAATACAACTATGAAAAAGACTCTTCTAATTTTTATTGCTTTATGCTCTGTTGCGTTGCTCAGTGCACAGATCAAAGATGTTTCATCTGCACCGTATAATTTTAAAGTGACTACTATTCTGCCGTCTACTCCTGTTAAAAATCAGGCGGTTACCGGAACTTGCTGGTCGTTTACAGTTAAATCGTTTTTTGAGTCGGAGCTTTTGCGCAAAGGTAAGGGCGAGCACAATCTTTCGGAGATGTTTTCGGTTAGGTACAACTATATAAATCGCGTAAACGACAACTATCTAAAACTGGGAAAGGGGAATCTTGCCGAAGGGAGTCTTAATCTAATGGCTCTCAATGTTATGGATAGTTATGGAATGGTTCCGGAAGAGGTGTATACCGGAATCAATTACGACTCTAAAACTCACAATCATCGCGAACTTAACAGTTTTATTAATGCAATAGCTCAGGTTCCAATAGATTTAAAGACAAAAAGTCCGGAATATACAAAGCTTCTCAACTCTCTGCTTGATATCTATCTTGGCCCTGTGCCGGACTCTTTTAGTTACAGAGGAAAAGTTTACACTCCTAAATCATTTTTTAAGGAGCTCGATCTTAAAACTGAGGATTATCTACATCTGACAAGCTTTAGCCATCATCCCTTTTACTCAAATTTTGTGCTTGAGATACCAGACAACTGGAACTCGGGACGGTTCCATAATCTTCCTCTTGACGAGTTTGTCCGGGTTATAGATTACGCTCTGGAAAACGGTCATACTGTGAGCTGGGGTGGTGATATGAGTGAAAAGTGTTATTCTGACGAAATGGGTATTGCAATTAATGCGACAAAAGAGGAGCTGGCTAGTGAGGAGGGTCGTAAGCTCTCTTTCTCTAGAGTTTATAAAGAGGAGCCGGTTACACAGGAGAGCCGTCAGCAAGGTTTTGAGACTTTTGTAACTACAGATGACCATCTGATGCACTTAATTGGCAAGGGAGTGGACTCACAAGGGACTGTTTATTACATTGTTAAAAACTCGTGGAAGCCGGAAATTAACCGTTTTGGGGGATATAACTTTTTATCTCTAAACTATGTTAAGGCAAAAACTGTATATTTGATGGTACATAAAGATGCTATACCCGGGGATATACTCAAGAGAGTGAAATGACACCTTGGCAAGGGTTGTGGACCTTGCATCCGTTTGTGGACCTAAGTCAGTGCCACAACCCTTGCCAAGGTTAAAAAAAATCTGCTTATATTTGAGGGTTATTTTAATTGTGAGTTATGATTTATAGCATTATTACCGGAACAGGGAGCTATATTCCTGAGAAATGTGTTAAGAATGAGGATTTTCTTACGAATGTTTTTTATGAGACTTATGGGCGGAAGCTTGATAAGCCTAATCGTGAGGTTATTGATAAGTTTCTGGAAATTACCACTATAGAGGAGAGGCGTCATGCAGAGGATCATCTGCTACATCTGATTTGGCCTTTTTTGCAGCACGTCAGGCGCTAGAGAGTGCCGGGGTGGATAAGGAAGAGCTTGATTATATTATTGTTGCGCACAATTTTGGGGATGTGAGAAGTGATAACTGCAGGATTGATATTGTTCCGGCTCTTGCTTCGCGGGTTAAACATATGCTAGGGGTAATTAGTCCCAATGCTGTCGCTTACGACCTCCCTTTTGGTTGCCCGGGTTGGCTTCAGGCGTTTATCCAGGCAGATTATTTTATTCGTTCCGGGGATGCAAAGAAGATTCTGGTGATTGGTGCAGATGTTTTGTCGAGGATCTCGGATCCGCATGACCGGGATAGTATGTTGTATGCAGATGGTGCAGGTGCTATTGTTCTTGAGGGTATTGAGAGTGATGTTCCGGTTGGTGTGGTTGCTCATAAGACAAGGTCTGATACGCATACTCATCTTAATATGCTTAATATGGGGCTCTCTTTTAGCCAGGATGAGGTGACTGGAGATAATCTTTATCTAAAAATGAATGGCAGACGTCTTTATCAGTATGCTCTTGAGACTGTTCCGCTTGCGATAAAGGCGGCGCTCGATAAGAGTGGTCTGCATATTTCTGAAATCAATAAGGTGCTTATTCATCAGGCGAATGGAAAGATGGATGATGCTATTTTGAAGCGTCTGTATGCTCTTTATAATATTTCTGATGTGCCTTATGATGTAATGCCTATGTCTATCTCTTGGCTTGGCAACTCTTCGGTCGCAACTTTGCCTACTTTGCTGGATCTAATCAAGAGGGGCGATCTTCCGGGTCACACAATAAATCCGGGAGACAAAATTGTCTTCGCATCTGTTGGTGCGGGAATGAATATCAACGCTCTCGTTTATTTGGGGTAATCTTGAAAAAGAAAACTCTGAGATTCTTTCCCTTTTAGTTAATTATAAGCTTGTTAGTCATTTTCATGGGGCTCTGTTTCGCTTATTTGATTGTTGATTAACAAAAAAGTATAAATCTCAGAGTTGCTACCTACATCTATCTATACGTATATACTGTTAAAAACGCTACAGCACACCTTGGCAAGGGTTGTGGACCTTAAAGACTTTTGTGGCTAAATGGAGTTATTTCCCGGGTTTTTTCGGTTATTTCCCGCCTTTAGCTGCAGCTTTGCCAGAGTTTGATGTATCTGTTAGTTAATTAGATAGATATAAAACGCAGTTTTCCAAAATTGGAAAATTGGCAAATGTATATGTTTATATATAA
>JAUYTB010000152.1 GCA_030695305.1 Bacteroidales bacterium | reverse complement strand
ATTAACAATAGCATCAGATGACAGAGTACAAATTGCAAAATTACTCAGACGGAAGTATCTTTGAAGATACAGGTTGGCTGCTAAGCGATCCTAAAGCAATAAAACCATCATTAATAAGAGCTGTTTACAAAAAAAGAGAGCTTAAAGTTGGCCCGGATTCACTTGGCATCTATAAATATGCTGATTGGCTTCCTGTTAACCGGTTTCTAAAAAATTCCTCATCAACAGTAACATACAAGAGTATTAAACTTTCTGAGAGAGTTAAACTAGGAAATCTTTTTATTAGTTTTAGCGGATACTGGCCGGAGATCGGTGCCGATATGTCTACCTGCTCATTTAAGGAGACTGAGGCATATTCGGTTTGTGCGAGATTAACTGATAAAGAGAGAGGAGTTATGGTTGTTGCATCTGTCGGTAATACCGCGAGGGCTTTTGCAAAGGTTTGCTCCGATAATAATATACCTCTGCTGCTTATTGTGCCCGAGGATAACCTTGATGCTTTATGGTTTGCAAAGGAGATAAATGAGAATGTTAAACTTATATGTACGCCTTCCGGGACAGACTATTATGACGCCATTGAGCTCTGTTCAAAGGTATGCAGCTCTCCACTCTTTTTTGAAGAGGGCGGAGCCAAAAATGTAGCCAGACGAGATGGGATGGGAACAACTGTATTATCTGCAGCCACTAAAATAGGAGAGATTCCAGATTTTTATTTTCAGGCTATTGGAAGCGGTACCGGCACAATTGCTGCATGGGAGGCCAATCTCAGGCTGATTGAAGATGGAAATTGGGGGAAAAAGAAGATGACTCTTATCCCCTCTCAAAATGCGCCATTTACACCAATGTACGATGCGTGGAGAGCAGGATGCCGGGATATTTGTTTTGCTGATGAGGTGGTTGCAAAGGAGAATGCATTAATGATAAAGGCAAAAGTGCTCTCAAACAGAAGACCCCCCTACTCCATCCCTGGCGGTTTGTATGACGCTCTTAAAGATTGCAATGGAGATGTAGAGTCTGTTACAAATAACGAGCTTGATGCTGCTTGCTCTCTTTTTAAAGAGTGTGAAGGGATAGATATTCATCCTGCAGCAGGAGTAGCATTAGCAGGGATGATTAAATCGCTGGAGAGAGGCAATATTAACAGGGATTCCCTAATTATGCTTAATATAACCGGAGGCGGTGAAGAGAGGTTTAAGAGAGATAACAGAGTAATCTTTATGAAGCCAAATATTATTATTGATAACAGAGATTCAATTGAAAGTATAACCGATAGAGCGGAGAGAATTTTTCGGAGGGATTGAATTATAATTGCTACATTTGCCTCTCCAATCAAAAGACGGTAAAATGAAGCAATATCTCTCTTCGGTTTTTCGACCTAAGCTTTTTGACATTATTATAAACCGCAAATACGACAAAAAATTGTTTATGTCGGATCTAATTGCGGGTATTATCGTAGGTATAATAGCTCTTCCTTTGGCAATTGCTTTTGGTATCGCTTCTGGAGTATCTC
>JAUYTB010000145.1 GCA_030695305.1 Bacteroidales bacterium | reverse complement strand
TGATGGCCTTGCTTTTATCTTCGGACCTTTTAAGCACCGGCTCTCCATCTATCTCTACTAACTTGTAAACATTTCCAAAACAGGGATTGTGCTTACTTGTTGCAATAGCATCTCCAACTCCGTAGGCATCAATTCTTGCTCCTTGCCTCTCAAGCTCTGCTATTATATATTCGTCAAGAGAGTTTGTGGCAAATATCTTACATTTTGTAAGACCTGCTTTATTAAGCTCTTCTCTGCATACAGTTGAGAGATATGTTAAATCTCCGCTATCCAGACGGATGCCGTAACTGTTTTGATATTGGTCATCTACACCATTCTCTCTGTATGCTTTGATCGCATTTTTAAGTCCGCATCTAAGAGTGTCGTATGTATCTACCAATAAAACAAGGGGTTCTCCAAAGTGACTCCTGATATAGGTTTCAAAGGCTTTTAGTTCACCTGCAATAGTGCAGCCAAAAACATTGATGTAGCTGTGTGCCATTGTCCCTGTGGATGTTATGCCAAATATATCACCTGTAATAATATTTGAAGAGTTATTACATCCGCCAATATAGGCCGCTTTTGCCCCATAAACTGCAGCCCAGGGGCCGTGAGCTCTTCTAGATCCGAATTCGCTTACCGGCTTAGTTGTAGATCTTGTTACTCTTGATGCCTTTGTTGCAATAGCCATCTGGTGGTTCATGATTGAGAGTAAAGGTGTTTCAAGTACCTGTGCTTCAATGAGTGGCCCCTCGACAATAATTATCGGCTGAGAGGGAAAGGCAATCTCTCCCTCCTCCATGGCATATACATTGCCGGTAAATCTCATCTTTGAGAGATACTCCCGGTACTCTCTGTAGTTCTCTCCGGGAAGAAATCTTTCGAAGAACTCAATATCTGCACTTCCCAACCCGGATATCATTAAAAGGGCCTCCTCAACTCCGCTCACAACAGCCCAGTTGTTCTTGTCGGGGGCACTTCGGTAGAAGAGGTTAAATACAGCTCTTTTGTTTTGTAGACCTTCGTCAAAAAAGGTCTTCCCCATTGTGTACTGGTATCTGTCCGAGCAGTATGATATATTGAAAAAATTGACCATTATTCGGTTATTTGTAATACATAACAAAGGTATGAAAAAAAGGATTCTTAACTCTCCTCTTTCAAGAGCTCTTTGGCTACCAGATCCTGTGCAATATGGATTATTATAACCGGGTAAATTGATCCTGTAAGATAGAAGATGGTGCCGATTGCAACCCCTGCAAGTGCGGGTTTGTAGGCCTCTTTACCCTGGTATATGTGACCTATTGCAAATAAAAGAGATGAGATGGCAATAATGGCTACTCCGCCGACCCGGGGAAAGAGGAGCGGAATTGCCAAAAACAGATATCCCCTGTAGTTTATCTCCTCGGTTATGCCGGCAGAAATAGAGAGGAGAGTCCACACTCGTTTCTCTTTTAATGAGACAGGAAGCATCATCTTTATGGCAGCAGAGATTTTATCTGCATGCTCTTCACGAACTTTATTGTTTACCCGAAATGTGATAATACAGTATAGACTGTATGCAAAATAGATGAGCGCTCCGGCCAGAGCACCGTAAAAAAGGAGTTTAGGTATCTCATTTGTTTGTTCAGAGGGTGTTACAAATCCCAGATCTGCCATGCTGAATCCGGAGATAAGAACAGTAGCGGTTATAATTAAAGTGGGAATCCAGCTCCAGATAATCGAAGAGATATACCATATGCTCCTGTTGTGGACTCTGTTTACCATTTGGTCCCTAAGTCTCTTACTCTGATAGTAACCGGCTATAGGATAGACAATAGTCATTAGAGTTATTACCGATATAAAGAGGATAAGATTAAGGGTAGTATTTGTATCCGGCATTTTCGGTACCAATTAAAATCTGTAGGCGGCTCTTCTCATATCAGCCGGAGTTTTAAAAGGTTTTGGAGGTGCCAGGTGTTTTTCAAGAAATTTATAGATATCAAAACGAATATCTGTTGACTCCTTTG
>JAUYTB010000131.1 GCA_030695305.1 Bacteroidales bacterium | reverse complement strand
CAAAACTATCTTTGGTTGTTACCGGTCAGGGATACCCTTACTGGAGAGGAAGGGTTGATGCCGGATCATATTTTATGTTAAAAGGTTATCTGGAGGCAGTATTGAATAGGTTTGGGGTCGATCTTTATGATCTGGATTACTCTCCGGCACCTGCCGATCTATTTGCAGAGGGGCTAACTTACTCAACTAAAGGTGGTAAGCAGCTGGCTGTGATGGGAACAATCGGGAATTCCCTGTTGAAGCAGTTCGATATCAAGCAGGCTATATATGCTGCCGAGATCTCTTGGGATGTTCTTGTCTCGATTGTAAGAAAACAGAGGGTTGTTTATAGTGAGATCCCAAGATTTCCTGAGGTAAACAGAGATCTTGCACTTCTTCTTGACGAAAAGATTTCGTTTGCAGAGATAAGAAAGTGTGCCTACTCTGTTGAGAAGAGATTGCTAAAGAGTGTTGTACTCTTTGATGTTTACAGAGGCGATAAGATTCCTCAGGGTAAAAAGCAGTATGCAATAAGTTTTACCTTACAAGATTTGGATAAGACCCTAACCGATAAACATGTGGAGGATGTTATTAACCGTCTTCTTCAAAAGTTTACCGACTCTTTCGGTGCCTCTTTAAGGTAGTTATTGTTAAATAAATATTGACCCGAATGTCAGGAGAAGTGATAGCTAAACTGGGAAAATATTTGAATCTTGTCAAGTTCTCCCATACAGTATTTGCATTGCCATTTGCTATTATTGGATTTGTTTTGGCATTATCCTTAACAGAGTTCCATTTTACATGGAGAGTGCTCTTGCTTATCCTGCTTGCAATGGTGAGCGCTAGAAATGCTGCAATGGGTTTTAACCGATATCTGGACAGAGAGATAGACGCCAAAAATCCCAGAACACAATCGAGAGAGATCCCCTCTGGAGCACTATCTGCCTCTGATGCTCTCATATTTGTGGCCTTAAATTCTGTGCTTTTTATTATTACGGCATATCTGATTAACCACCTCTGTTTTCTTCTGGCATTTCCGGCACTGACAATACTGCTCGGATACAGCTATATGAAACGGGTTTCGGCCTTATGTCACTATGTTTTGGGGCTGGCGCTTGCAATTGCCCCAACAGGCGCA
Source organism: Bacteroidales bacterium (assembly GCA_030695305.1). Taxonomy (GTDB): domain Bacteria; phylum Bacteroidota; class Bacteroidia; order Bacteroidales; family UBA932; genus Bact-08. The sequence continues at coordinate 84 of JAUYTB010000131.1, read as the reverse complement.
TATCTCAGTATTTCAGGCTCATTCCACCCGGCTCCCTTGATTCTTTCTGCTATTGTTCTGTTATGGGTGAGCGGGTTTGATATC
>JAUYTB010000103.1 GCA_030695305.1 Bacteroidales bacterium | reverse complement strand
GAAATATAAAACCGAAAAACAGAAAACCGTTGATAAGTCCATAGTAAAAATGACTGGGATGTAGTTCAACACGGACTTCAGGCTGGGCACTACGTGCCACATAAAGTCCTATTTATTATAAAGCGTTTTTTAATTTATGAGTTTTAATAGCTCTTCTTCAATTTTCAAATAGGTATATTCACTACCTCCCTCGCTATAAAAAGTAACTAACCCGTCAGGATTTACAATTATGTTTTTGGGGAATGATCCGCCAAAAATCTTTAAAATATTATTATCCCCGAGTGTTTGCACATATTTAAACTCATTTACCTTAAGATAATCTTCAACTCTTTCTTTATTGTCGAAAGCAATAGCTAAAAAAACAACATTACCATTTGAGCAAAACTTGTCAACTAATTTATTTAATCCTGGAATTTCCTGCCTACAAGGAGCACAAGTTGGTGTCCACCAATTAATCACTAGAATCTTTCCTTTGAAATCGGCTGATGATATGTTTTTGTTGGCTAGAGTTTTTAGATTTAATTCAGGTAATAGTTTATTTTCTGCTAATAGTCGCTCTATCTTATGGACTGTTAGCTTGTCACTTTTTTCATCTCCATCCAACCATGAATATAAAATTTCATTAGTAGTTGGATTATGTTTTACATATAATGAGATTTTTTTGGAGGAATTGTCAAGTTTTATATCAATGTTATTTGCTAAAAAGTCAGAAAATTTGTCCTTCTCTAATGAAACTGTTGAAAATGAAGTCAGGTTATTATTGAGATATGATGAAATCCAATAACCATTATTATTTCCCTGAGCCATCTTCCCAAAAACAATTTTGATGCTGTCTATTCCTGTTTTGAAATTTGCATATGAGAGATTCTTTAATCCTAATTGGTCTTTTATAGGCTCAATTTCATTTGGACACCCATAAACAAATATCGAAGACTTATATTCGCTATTAGTCTGTGCAGATATTGAAATCGAAAATATTATCACGAATATGATTAGAAGGAATTCTCTTTTCATTGTATTACTATTTAAATGCTGTACAACTTGTTTATCCCTATAAATTTATTACCACCTCCTCCCCACCACTATCTCCGTTCCCTTCAAAGATGCAAACCATAGGTCACACCCAATTAAAAACCTCCTAAAACTCTTTCCCTGCTTAATTTATTGAAATACTCGCTTGCTCCGGCCGGACTGTAGGGTATAAAGTTATGATAATTATATATATGAGCATTAATTTTTTGTGATTTTGTGCATTATTTCTAATATAGCAATTATGTTGCAAAGGTCCCATACTTAGAGATGTAAGCTGGGTAAATGGAATTAATGATTTTAGTTAAAAATTCATTCACGAGGAATGCTTTCAGTATGTAAGCCCGAATTAGAACTTGGGAACACCTTTTTGTGAGGGTATTACAGAAATATTTTTGGTGATTTGTGAAAAAATAATTTGATTTTAATTTTTTTGCTTTAGATTTGTAATCTCAAAATAGTGCAAAATTTTATGAATTTATACCAATCAGCTTCGCAGGTAATTGTCTCCACATCCATTACCATTACCTCCACTACAACAACACAGTTGTATGGATGAAGTTGGTATTGAATAAATTCAATAAATAGTACAGCCGGCTTCATGTAAATGGGGCCGGTTTTTTTATGTTTTACTTAATAACATTTAAACAATGAAGGTTTTAAAATTCGGAGGATCGTCCGTTGGCAATGTAAAGAGGATTAAGGATGTAATAGAAATTATCATCGCCTCAAAAGAGAAAAATGGTAGAATAGCTGTAGTCTTTTCGGCATTTCAGGGGGTTACAGATTCGCTAATTACCATCAGCTCTATAGCATCGACGGGCAACACCGAATATCTTAAACCATTGGAAGAGATAAAAGAGAGGCATCTGCACGCAGTAACCCAACTGGTAGGAATAGGCAACAGAAGTAGTGTAATGGCTCATGTATTGCTGGAATTCAAAAATCTTGCAGATGTTTTACATGGAGTATCGCTTACCGGAGAGCTCACAGCAAGGAGTCTCGATAACATTATGAGTTTTGGCGAACGGCTTAGTGCATATATCATTAGCGAGGCAATAAGTGAGAGAGGTGCAGATGCCCGCTTTACCGACAGTCGTGACCTGGTAAAATGCAGCGGAAATTTTGGTGCAGGCAGGGTAGATTTTGAGATAACATATA
>JAUYTB010000099.1 GCA_030695305.1 Bacteroidales bacterium | reverse complement strand
CAATGATAAGTATAGATGGAGATGAGAATGTGCGACTTAACGGTGAGGGGAATTTTAAGGTTTTAGTAAATGGAAGATCTTCCGGGATTCTTGCAAGAAATTTTAAAGAGGCAATTAAAGCAATGCCTGCAAGCTCTGTAAAATCTATTGAGGTAATAACAAATCCTCCTGTAAAGTATGATGCCGAAGGGATTGGGGGTATTATTAATATAATTACAAACAGAAAAACTATTGACGGTTATAGTGGAAGTGTAAATGTGGGGACCAACTCTCTTGGAGGTTACAATGTCGGTGGGTACATCTCTGCTCAAATGGGGAAACTGGCTATAAGTAGTAATCTCTTTACCGGTAAGAGCGTATCAAATAAAAACAGGTCACTAATAGAGTCAGAAAATTTCTTAAGTGAGGAGTTTAGAAACTCTGTTACAGAGGCTCTTTTTAACTCTGTTAATAATTTCACCAATGGCTCAATAGAGGCAAGTTATGAAATTGATTCTCTAAATCTTATTACTCTTTCTGGCAGCGGGTATCTTGGATCGCAAGAGAGTAATGGCTCTTCTCTTTTTAATGCATTCAACAGTAGTGGAATAGCAACCCGCAGATATAGAAACACCTCTCTTTCGGAGTATGGATACGGCTCTCTTACAGGAACTCTCTCCTATCAAAAAACCTATAAAAAGCCCGATCAGAATCTTACCTTAAGCTACACTCTAGATTACAATCCGGTAAAAACAGATGTGAACAACTCAATCGACCCGGAATTAAACTATATCTCATACGCCCAACACTCCGTCAATGACGCATATGCAAGAGAGCATACAATTCAGGCAGACTACTATGACCCTCTCACAAAAAAGCATCAGATTGAGACCGGAGTTAAATATATACTAAGACAAAATACATCTGAAACAAAAATTGAGAGAAGAGATGATTCTGGTCAATGGCAGGAGGACCCTTCGAGAGTTAACGACTTGGATTACAACCAGCATATTGGAAGTTTTTACGGGGGATATGCTTTTAAACACAAAACAATGACAGCAAAAGCAGGTGTAAGAATGGAGTACACATATAACGATGGTCTATCAAAAAGTTTTCTTGAGGATACCCATTTTACAAACGAACAGTTTGATGTGGTTCCATATATAAACCTATCGTATATGATTAAAGGGGGAAATATGCTCTCTGCCGGGTATACCCAGCGCCTGAGCCGTCCCGGAATCTGGCACCTTAATCCATATGTCAACGACTCAGATCCTATGAATATCTATTACGGGAATCCTGATCTGGAATCTGTTATTCGTAATACATTTACTTTAGGATATCGTAAAGCATCTCAGGTATGGAACCTCTCACTAAACCTTACAGGTAGTTTTACACGTAACAATATTGAACAGATTCGTCGTGTTAACGATCTTGGAATCAGCATCTCTACTTACGAAAACATAGGCAGAAACAACAATGTGAGAATGAATGTCAACTTCTCATATCGTGCCGGACAAAGAGTTACCCTTAATATAAACGGGGCAGCTGCCTATACAAAAGTTAGTTCGGAAGATTTAAATCTTGTTAATGATGGATTGACCTTTAACGGAGGTCTTTCCGGAACCGCAAATCTCTGGAAAGGTGGAATATTTAACTTTAATGCATTTTTATATGGAGGCGACATTACCCTTCAATCCAAAATGCCTCTTATGGTATTCTCTTCATTTGGATTAAGTCAGAGATTTTTGAAAGATAAGCTTACCCTCTCTGTGGGAGTACGTGAACCTTTTAACGAGAAAAAGGTGATAAAATACAACTCATATGATACAACTTACTCTTTAAGAGCACGTAACGAAATCACAATGAGATCTATACAGGTAGGACTATTTTGGAGATTCGGGAACTTCAACCCTATAGTAAAGAGAGCAAGAAGATCGGCAACAGACGATAAAATGTCCGGTAACAGCCCTGCAGCTACAACTGCGAACCCTTAAAATAAATATACTACTTACATTTTTTTTGTTAAACAATTATTTATTTTAAGTCTAAACTATCTTAGGATTCTTGTGTCTAAAAATGGATTTAGTCAATTAAAAGTATTGAAGAATATTAAAAATTTATTATAAAATCTTTTTTTATATAATAACTTCGTTGTTTTGATTGTCTGTAACTAAGTTTTTATAGTTTTTTTAGGGTAAAACCATATTTAATTGTATTTAATTTATAAACATTTTTAAACTGATGAAAAGAGTCCTTTTTTTAACGCTATTATTTACACTAACTTTTTTTCTACGAACTGAGCTTTCTGCTCAGATGGTATCCCAACCGATAACATGGAGCAGTAAAATTATTGCTTTAGAGAACAATATTTTTGAAATTCAGATTATTGGGGCCAT
>JAUYTB010000094.1 GCA_030695305.1 Bacteroidales bacterium | reverse complement strand
CAAATTTTTCATTATCTTCTCTATCTGCTCAACACCATCTTTCCCTTTTTTTGTAACAGAGACAAGATGCTCTTTATAAAGACCATATTTTACATAAATATCTATAAGTAACTCAAACAGAGTCATCCCTTTTTCTTTTGCCCAGACTGCGGCTTCGGCAACAAGGCAGCATGAGATAACCGCATCTTTATCTCTGACAAACTCTCCCGCATTAAAGCCATAACTCTCCTCTCCCCCACCTATAAAATACCTCTCTCCTTCTAACTCTCTCACTACTTCCGCTATGTATTTAAAGCCCGTCAAAACATTTAACATCTCAACTCCGTAACTTTCAGATATTGACTTTAGCAAATCTGTTGTTACAATGGTCTTAACCATATAATATGCCGGATTTAAGCCTTCTGATAGCAACCCTTTTTCCCTCATCCTCTCTAACATATAGTAAGTGAGGATAGATGCCATCTGATTTCCATTAAGAATAATCATCTTACCACTCCTATCTCTAACAGCAATACCGAGTCTGTCTGCATCAGGGTCTGTTGCCATTACAATATCGGCGCCTCTCTCTTCTGCCATGTCAATAGCCATCTTTAATGCCCCCGACTCCTCCGGATTTGGAGAGTCAACTGTCGGAAAATTGCCATCAATAATATCCTGTTCAGGTACATTTATGATGTTTTTAAACCCAGCTCTGCGTAACGCTTCAGGCACCAGTTTCACCCCTGTACCATGAAGAGGGGTATATACAATTTTAACAGAGCTGTCTCTCTCTACAAGTTCCCGCGAGAGTGTCAGTGTCAGAATCTTATCCAAATATGCATCGTCAACTTCTCTGCCAATAATTTTGATTAGGTTCTCACCACCAAGAAATTTTACTTTATTTGGGTTATCTACTTTATTTACCTCTTTAATAATATTTTCGTCATGAGGAGCAGTCACCTGAGCACCATCTTCCCAGTATGCTTTGTATCCGTTATACTCCTTTGGATTGTGAGATGCTGTTATCATTACTCCGGCAACACATCCGAAGTGTCTAATGGAGAAGCTCAATTCGGGAGTGGGACGAAGATCTTCAAACAGGAAAACCTTAAAGCCGTTTGAAGCAAAGACCTCTGCAGTAATTCTTGCGAAATAGGAGCTATTGTTTCTGTTATCATAGGCTATAGCTACAGACATTTCATCTCTTCCGGGAAAAGAGAGTGAAAGATAGTTGGCAAGACCTTGTGTAGCCATACCTATTGTGTATTTATTAATTCTGTTTGTACCAACACCCATTATACCCCTCAAACCACCTGTTCCAAACTCAAGATTTTTATAAAAAGAGTCTTCCAACTCCTTTGAATTGTCGTTTATAAGTGATTGAACCATATCTCTTGTTTGCTGATCGAATCCATCCGACAGCCACGACTCTGCTCTTTGCAAATAACTTACAGACATAAATATCTATTATTAGTTTTATCATATATTATTAACAAATTTAACCATTTACGCCCAATAAACCAAAATCATATAAAGTAGACTATCTTTGCGAAATGAATTTTAAAGAGTATATCCCGTTCTATAAACGAAATATAAAGATGGCAATTCCTGTTATGCTTACTCAGGCCGGACAGGTAACAGTTCATCTTGCCGACAATATAATGGTGGGGCAACTTGGTACTGCAGAGCTGGCATCTGTGTCATTTGCAAACTCAATCCTTATTCTTGGGATGGTATTCGGGATTGGATTTACACAAGGGCTTACTCCACATATCGGCCAGAATTTTGGTAGAGGAGATCACTCTCAGGTTGCAGCTCTGCTTAAGAACTCTTTGTTTCTCAATCTTGCAGTCTCTCTTTTGCTCACCTTTGCAATGGTTACTGCCGGAAAGTTCATGGGCTTCATGGGGCAGACCGAACAGGTGGTCTCTCTGGGGAGAGATTACTACAACACAATGATCTTCTCAATGGTGCCTTTTCTTCTGTTTTTTGGACTAAGACAATTTTCTGAGGGCATTGGAATTACACGTTACGCAATGTATATTACGCTGTTCTGTAATTTTTTAAATGTCCTGTTAAACTGGATACTGATTTTTGGCAACTTAGGATTTGAGTCAATGGGCGTAAAAGGGGCAGCAATAGCAACTCTCATAAGCAGATTACTAATGCTGATAATCTTTATTGTAATATTTATAAAATTCAAGTGTTATAACAGGTATATCGCTCTATTTTCGGCTCCTCTGATTCAGATGAGTATGGTTAGGCGTGTTTTAAAAACCTCGATACCTCTCTCTTTCCAGAATCTTGTGGAGATTACCGCTTTTAGTATGAGTGCAATAATGGTTGGATGGCTGGGAGAGGTTCCGCTGGCATCACATCAAATTGCCATGAGTATGAGCAGCTTCTCGTTTATGTTAGCCCTTGGAATAGGAGCAGCAGCAACAATAAGAGTATCTCACCAATATGGATATGGTGACTTCAAATCTATGAGAAGTGCCGGATTTGCCTCTGTACACATTAGTGTAGCGCTGATGTCAATTTGTGGAATTGCATATATACTGTTGAGAAACTATATACCAATAGTATTTTCTCAAGATATTCAAGTAAGGGCTCTTGCAGCAAATCTTCTTATTGTTGCAGCTCTTTTCCAGATTTTTGATGCAATTCAACTCGCAAGCTTAGCGTGTCTCAGGGCTGTTGATGATGTTAAAATACCTCTTTTTTTATCTGTAATATCATACTATCTCATATCTTTGCCATTGGGATATGTTTGTGGATTTGTTTTAAACCTGGGTGCAGCAGGTGTTTGGATTGGACTGTTGCTTGGTTTGGGGTTTGCCGCAGCGCTTTTCCTTCAGAGATTCAATAAAATTTCAAAGAGATTGATAAGTTATAATTAAGATGAATAAACCAGGTTATAAGAGAGCTGTAATTTTTTTGATCCTGATTTCCACTATCATACGCTCTCTTCTTGCATTATCTCTTGAGCTTGGACCAGAAGAGGCGTACTATTGGACTTTTGCCTTATATCCGGAGCTGAGCAACTTTGATCAACCCCCTATGATTGGATGGTTTGTGCAGCTGTTTACGAACAATCTTATCTTCGGCAGTGAGTTTTTTGTCAGACTTGCGTCAATTGTCAGCGGATCTGCAAGTATCTGGATTGTTTTTATTATTGGAAGGAGAATCAAAGGAGATTCTGCCGGGTTCTATTCTGCACTTCTTTATTGCATATCATTTTATTTGAGTATCATATCCGGTATGTTACTACTGCCGGAGGCTCCACAAACCCTCTTCTATCTGCTTGCTCTATATTTTATTATAGAGGGAGTTATTCCAAAAAAGAGAAATTGCAGTGAATCAAGGATACTATGCACAATGGCACTAATTATTGCAGGTATTTTTATAGGTCTTGCAACTCTATCAAAATTTTCATCTGTTTTTCTTTGGTTTGGCATCTTTGTATATGCGGTTTCGTTTGACAGGTCTCTTTTCAAAAGAGCAGAGTTTTATGCAGCTTTTATAATCAGTCTTATATTTCTTATCCCCGTATATATATGGAATATTAAGAACAGCTATGTGGGATTTGAGCACCTCTCAGGGCTTGTTCATATTTCAAAAGGCATTAATTTCAAAACTCTTCTTGCAGGATTTTTCATACCCATTCTGATTAATAATCCTTTGAATATTGTAATTATTACCAGAGCTCTGCAGTTCTACAAACATCACCGTAACTTAACATTTGGTTACATTCACCTGCTGCTCTCCCTCTCTATCCCTGTTATAGTTATATCAATAACAATGTCTGCCTTTTCTGAAAGTTTTATATATGCAGTCTCACTTGGCATCTCTCCTTTAATTTTTATAGGCGGCTCCTATCTTTCGGATATGTCTGTTACTCAAAACAGATTAATTACACAGGGGATATTAAAGTGGAGCATCACCCTTTTTGTTGCTACAATTATATTTACAGTAGTCCATCTCTACTCCGGAATATTTAATTTTCAGAATATTGCCTATCATAAGAACATCTCCCAAGAGAAGAGAGATATTACACTCTCCAGGTATGGATGGAGAGAGTTGTCGGAGGAGTTCGGTAAAATCCGTGATCGGGACATCTATGAGGGCAGAGTATCGCGTCACTCATATATTATTGATTTTAACTACAAAAGAGCTGCCCAAATAGATTTTTATCTTGCAAGACCCAATAATACAATAGTCAAGACCTTTGGGAAGAGAGATAAAACAAGAAAATATGAGTGGATCACCCAAAAACTAGGAGGGCTAAAGCTTGGGGAGAGTATGTATTATATTGAGTCATCATTAGATAAAGAGAGTGCTGTATCATTCGGAGAGAACTTTTTTGAAAGGAGAGAACTTGCCTCAACGGTTTATATAATGAGAGCAAAAAAGCCGGTTCTTAGATACAGGATTTACAGATTCATCAATCTCATTGAGTATCCGGTTACATATTAGATTCCGTTAATAAATGTTAAACGAAGCGTTAAAAGAGTTTATCAGACAGAATTTTGAGAGAGATCTTAGTAAAATTATTCTCTCATCCGGGAGTTATCCCGATATTGACATAAAACTTGCTGCCACTATTATTGATGCAAGAAAAAGACTAAGGTTTAAAGTACCTGAATGGGCAAAAAATGAAGAGTTGATATTTATAAACTCAACTTCGATAGAGCAGTCCAGTTCTGAGGTAACAGCTCTTCATAAGCAGAGATTCATTTCGGGAGGTATAGTCGTCGATCTTACTGGTGGTCTTGGAGTTGACTCATACTATTTCTCCAGAAATAACAAAAAAGTAATCTATTTTGAAAGAGATACCGCTCTCTATAGTGCTGTCTCACATAATTTTAAAAAACTTAAGGCAGATAACATCGTCACAATTAACGTGGAATCAGATCAAAAAAGTATTCCCGAAACTCTGCAACTTGCCCTCAAAATTAATAGTGACCCTTTCGTTGATCTCATCTATATCGACCCGTCAAGACGAAAAAGCGGAAATAGAAGAGTTCTTGCAATCAGAGACTATGAACCTGATATTACTGTTTTAAAAGATAATCTGCTTAAGTACTCAAAAAGAGTATTGATAAAGGTATCCCCTATGACTGATATTAAGTCATTTATAATGGAATGCGGTAATATCTCATCGGTAGATATCGTCTCTGTTGAGAATGAATGTAAGGAGGTTCTTTTTGAAATTGACCGGGATTGCACTAAAGATTATGATAGGGTTGAGATAAATGCACTCAACTATAGCCGGGGTATTAATACTGTTAAGATTTCTTTTACTCCAAAAGAGGAGAGAGAGAGCATCTCTTCGTTTACAGAGGAGGAGCAAATGAGATATCTTTATGAGCCAAACGCATCAATTCTAAAAGCAGGTGCATTTAAATATACCGGAGTAAAGTATAATCT
>JAUYTB010000086.1 GCA_030695305.1 Bacteroidales bacterium | reverse complement strand
CGATTCCAGCACTGGTAGCGAATTCTACAAAGATGGATCAATGATTGGGTCTGTCTCAACAAAGATTGTAAGCCGCTACAAGTTTGATAATATCTCTGCAAATCTTAATTATACTCACATTTTTAGAGACAACCAGGAGATAACTATAAATGGGGATTACTTTATATATGATCAAAACAGAAGCAGTGATCAGTATAATCACTATTTTGGAGCTTCAGGTTTTATTAACAGAGATCCGGTAATATTTAAAACCTACTCCGAACAACTAATAAAAATTCTCTCTATAAAATCAGATTATGAGCATTCATTTGGAGATAAAACCAAGATGGAAGCCGGGGCCAAGTGGGCCAGAAGCAAAACTGATAACGATCTTATATGGAAAGATAAAACCGATGAAATATGGATTCCAAACATTAGTCAGAGTACTCTCTTCTACTACACAGAAGATGTAAGCGCGGGATATGTAAATATTTCTAATAAAATATCACCAAAATTTAACATTAAAGCAGGTCTAAGAGCAGAGCTGACACAATCTACAGGAGAATGGATAACAGCAGATACTGTTACAAAAAAACAATATTTAGATCTGTTTCCAACAATATTTGCGGGTTATACACCTAATAAAATCATCCGAACAAGTTTATCTTATTCAATGAGAATACAGAGACCAAATTTTGAACAACTTAATCCTCAGAGATATTATATAGATGCAACGAGTTCGGCTCAGGGAAATCCAAATATTGAACCGGAGTATATTCATCAACTAAATCTCTCTTTGGGAATCTCACAACATTTTAATTTTGGAATTAATGCCCGATTTACCAATAATAACATCGTTCAAACTCCAAGTTTTGATCCGCTTACCGGAGACAAGCTGTTGACTTGGGATAATTTCGGCAAATTAAACATGATTGGTATAAATGCCACTATAACCGAATTTCCTGTCAAAAAATGGTTAATTATTAACAGCAATATCTTTGTCTCTCACATTGAGAGTACATTAGAGAGCTACTCTACCCGTTCTCTTTTCACACAAGGGAATTTAAGCATGGCAATACTGCTGCCTAAAGATGCAAAGATAGAGTTGTCAGGATTTTACCAGTCAGGACTTCCTTACGGATTTTTTAATATAAAACCAAAAAGTGATTTTACGTTTGGAGTAAAGAAGGGAGTATTTAAGAGCAAGGGTACAATCTCCCTGTTAGCTACAGACATCTTGGGTACAAATTACAACAGAGTATCTCTGACAGACAATGTTTTCAAAAAATATGAGTTTGAACAAAGAGGCAGAAGCAGGAGAGTCACCTTAACATTCAGCTACCGATTTGGACAGGGTAAAGCCCTAAAACAGAGAAAAGTAGGCAATATAGAGGAGAGCTCCAGAGTGAATTCGGGTAATTAATTACCCGAAGCCTTTAACGTGTTTTTTAATAGAGAGATAATAGTCATAGGACCAACACCTCCCGGAACAGGGGTAATAAAGGAGCATTTTGGAGCTACCTCATTAAAATCCACATCACCAATAAGTCGGAAGCCGCTCTTAGTATCGGCTTCCACTCTTGTTATCCCCACATCAATCACAACAGCTCCATCTTTAACCATATCTCCCTTGAGAAATCCCGGCATACCTAATGCTGCTACAATAATATCTGCCTCAAGAGTGTGTTTTTTAATATCCCTGGTTCTGCTATGACAAACAGTAACTGTACAATCTCCAGGGTTAGATTTCTGAGAGAGAAGATTGGCCATCGGTCTTCCGACAATATTACTCCTGCCAATAATCACACAATGTTTACCCGATGTCTCGATATTATAACGTTTAAGCAATTCAATTATTCCTGCCGGTGTTGCAGATACAAATGAGGGGAGCCCGGAGACCATCTTTCCAACATTTACGGGATGGAAACCATCCACATCTTTTGCCGGATCTATTGCCTCAATCACTTTTTGCTCATCTATATGTTTTGGGAGAGGAAGTTGCACTATGATGCCATCTATCTGCGGATTTGAATTGATCTTCTCTATCTCATTTAAGAGAGACTCCTGAGTTATCTCAGAGGGTAATCTCAAAACTGTTGAATCGAAACCAACTTTTTGACATGAACTCTCTTTATGAGCAACATATGTTTTGGAAGCGCCATCTTCTCCAACCAGTATTGCAGCAAGATGGGGCCTTTTACCGCCACGGTTAATAATATCACTTACAATAATGGCAATCTCCTCTTTTATTGCATCAGCAGTAGCTTTTCCGTCTAATAATGTCATATTGGTATTTTTGTTTTATCTCTTTCTTAAAAAACTATTTTCTCTTCATATTCCCCATAGCTCTCATGGCTTTTCCTGCTCCCGCACCTGCCATGTTTTTCATCATCTTCTTGGTGTCATCAAACTGTTTAATCAGCCTGTTAACATCAGCAATTGTTGTTCCGCTGCCATCTGCTATTCTTTTTCTCCTGCTGCCATTTAGCAAGGCTGGGTTCTCCCTCTCCAGCGGAGTCATTGACTGGATAATGGCCTCAATACTTTTAAACGAAGAGTTATCCATATCCACATCCTTAAGCATCTTACCCATTCCGGGAATCATAGAGGCAAGATCCTTAATGTTTCCCATCTTCTTTATCTGCTGAATCTGACTGAAAAAATCGCTTAATGTAAACTGATCCTTTGCAAGTTTTTTCTGAAGTTTTCTTGCCTCCTCTTCATTGAACTGCTCCTGAGCTTTTTCTACTAGAGATATAACATCTCCCATCCCAAGAATTCTGTCAGCTATCCTTTTTGGATGGAACACATCTAGTGTATCCATCTTCTCTCCCGAAGAGACAAACTTTATTGGTTTGTTAACTACAGCCTTAATTGAAAGGGCAGCTCCACCTCTGGTATCGCCGTCCAACTTTGTAAGGACAACACCGTCAAAATCTATCCTCTCATTAAAGACTCTTGCTGTTTCAACTGCATCCTGACCTGTCATTGAGTCGACAACAAAAAGAGTCTCTGTTGGATTTACAGCTTTTTTAACTGCAGAGATCTCTCTCATCATCTCTTCGTCCACAGCTAGCCGTCCTGCAGTATCAATGATAACAAGAGAGTAACCCTCCTGTTTAGCTTTTGAAATTGCATTTGTGGCTATCCTTACCGGATCTTTGACTCCATCCTCGGAATATACGGTAACACCAACCTGATCTCCCAGAATTCTCAGCTGCTCAATCGCTGCAGGACGGTAAACATCACATGCAACAAGCATTGTCTTAAGAGTTCGTTTGGTTTTGCAATTAAGAGCAAGTTTTGCACTAAAAGTTGTCTTACCGGAGCCCTGAAGCCCAGCAACAAGTACAACCCCCGGATTTCCCTTCACTTTAATATCAGTAGCCTCACTGCCCATAAGAGTGGTAAGTTCGTCATGGACAATTTTCGTCATCATCTGACCGGGTCTTACCGCCTTAAGAACATTTTGTCCTAATGCCTTCTGCTTAACTTCGTCACAGAAGCTCTTGGCAATCTTATAGCTTACATCGGCGTCGAGAAGTGCCTTTCTTATATCTTTTAATGTCTCGGCTACGTTTATCTCAGTTATTCGTCCCTCACCCTTAAGGAGTTTAAAGGATCCCTCAAGTCTGTCAATTAGATTTTCAAACATTTCTAAAAAAAATTAGAGTGCAAAATTAGTCATTTTTGGATAAATGACCTCAGGATATTTCTCCCATCATCATTAACCACCGCTTCCAGATGATATCTTATAAGCTCTGAATGAAATAGATAAGGGTCTTTAAGAAATATATATGATCCGTTCCAAGAGTAGATCTTTGCCATAGCAGATGTAAAGAAAAGTGTTGTCAACTCCTTGTTGAGATCTTTGCGATAGAGTCCCTCTGCAGAGCCTCTCTCAATATTATCCTGAATAATCCTTGAGTAGAAACTCACCCGATTTGTATGGTCCAGAACTTTAAGATCGGGAAGATACCTGGAAGAGTCATTGAGCAACAGAGGTCCAATCTGCTCTAAGGTTCTGTTCATCATACTGCTGGTATGATAAAGAGCCTCTATTGCATTCTTTCCCTGACTCAAAGAGAGGTTTATCTTGAACTCAATATCCTCAATAACAAATTGCATAACAGTTCGCATAAGCTCCTCCTTACTATTAAAATTATTGTAAAGAGTTTTTTTTGTGAGTTTTAGCTCTGTGGCAATATCATCCATTGTTAGTTTAAGCCCCTTTTTTCTGAAAAGGTCATACACCTTAGCCACGTACCTCTCTTTAGAACTTACTCTTGCCATAATATTGTAGTTTAAGTTATTCCGAATAGTACTCAGGAGCCAGATCTCTTTGGTTATAGCGCATTGCCATAACCTGACCGTATGCTCCTGCAGATTTAATTGCTAAAATATCTCCTCTTTTTGTCTCTGGTAACATAAGGTTAGATGCAAACTTATCACTTGATTCACATACCGGACCAACAACATCATATCTCATAGACCTTCCGCTTGAAGTTAGGTTATCTATCTTATGAGAGGCCTGATAAAGTGCAGGTCTTATAAGATCATTCATCCCGGCATCAAGAATTGCAAATTTTCTACCCTTACCCATTTTCACATATAAAACTCTGGTGATTAGTGAACCGCATTGTGCCACAATCGCTCTGCCAGGTTCAAAATGTATCTGCTGATAGGGCTCTCTGTGCAGCTTTTTATCAATTATTGAGAAGTAAGAGGAGAAATCCGGTATAGGATTCTCATCAGGACTCTTATAATCTATCCCTAAACCACCTCCAAGATTTATATTCTCTATTCGCACACCTTTATCTCTGAATCTGCCTACAATCTCATTGATGCGAAGCGATAGCATCTCAAAAACATTAAGGTCGGTAATCTGAGAGCCGACATGAAAATGGAGACCTGTAAGGGTAACCGAAGAGCAACTGTTTATTGTGTTTATTACATCGTCAAACATCCAGTGGCTGATTCCGAATTTATCCTGAGAGCGTCCCGTTGATATATATTTATGTGTATGAGCATCAATATCCGGATTAATCCTAAGAGATATTGAGGCCTTTTTGCCCATTTTTTCTGACAATTGATTAATAATCTCAATCTCAGGAATTGACTCGCAGTTAAAAGTAAAGATATCTCCGTTTAGTGCAGTGATTATCTCTCTATCCGATTTACCAACCCCGGCGTAGACTATCTTTGATGGATCAAATCCCGATTTTAGTGCAAGTGCCACCTCATTACCGCTTACACAATCTGCTCCAAGTCCATAATCTTTAATAATCTCCAGTATTTTGTCGTTTGCATTAGCTTTAAGAGCATAGTGAGCGTGGTAGTTATATTTCTTAAGCTCTGCAGTATACAAATCAAGAGTCTTTTTTAAGAGAGATAAGTCATAGAAATAAAACGGAGTCTCTAAAGTTTTGAATCTATCCAGAGTTTTAACGTCGAACATAGTGTATTTATATATTATGATTTAACATCGGCAAAAATAGTAAAAAACTTGTTGTTAATTTAAAATATCTATCTTTGCATAAATATTATATAAAGGAAAAAGAGATAAAATGGAACCAACAAAAAAGGATCTCCTTAAGGATATCGTTAAACACATTGACATCACTGCATTTGATTCATCATATATAATTGATTCAATGCGTGATATGTCTTTTAGCTCAAGAGACACGGCATCAGCGGCAGATATTTTGCAGATGATGATTAAAGACAAAGAGTCTACAAACTGGCTTATTTTAGCAGGAAGTACCTCTGCAGGCGGATGTATGCAGGCCTATGTGGATATGCTCAGATTCAATATGATAGACGCTATCTGCTCTACAGGAGCTTCTATAATTGATATGGATTTCTTTGAAGCTTTGGGCTTTAAGCACTATAAGGGTTCTCAGTTTATTGACGATACTCATTTGAGAGGTAACTATATCGACAGAATCTACGACACATATATTGACGAAGAGGAGCTTCAGAAGTGCGACGCAGTAATCAAACAGATTGCTGACTCTCTTGAGCCGAGACCTTACTCTTCCAGAGAGTTTATTTATGAGATTGGTAAATGGTTATCCGTAAACGCTGTTAAGAAGAACTCTCTTATTCAGACTGCTTTTGAGAACAATATTCCAATCTTCGTACCCGCTTTCAGTGACTGTAGTGCAGGTTTTGGACTTGTAATGCATCAGGTAGAGAGGATGAGAGATAGAAAACCATATCTGTCAATTGACTCGGTAGCAGACTTTCGTGAGCTGACAGAGGTTAAGATGTCTGCTAAGTGCAGCGGACTCTTTATGATAGGTGGAGGCGTACCTAAAAACTTTGCTCAGGATACTGTTGTATGTGCCGAGTGTCTGGGCTTTGATGTACCTATGCACAAATACGCAGTTCAGATAACTGTAGCAGATGTTCGTGACGGAGCGTGCTCATCATCTACACTTAAAGAGGCAAACTCATGGGGTAAGGTGGACACTGCTCATGAGCAGATGGTATATGCCGAAGCAACAACAGTTGTTCCTCTGATTATTAGTTATGCTTACCATAAAGGAGACTGGAAGATGAGAGAGAGAAAAAATCACTCTCAACTCTTTATAAACGGAACAAGCGGAACCGGAATTCTTTTCGGTTAAGATTTGTAAAAAAAAAGTTTAAGCCGGGAGTATCTTATAAGAGATATTCCCGGCTTTTTTTAAAATGGCGATAATTCGACAAAGAGCTTTATTGCTGATTTTTCTCAAGCCATCTCTCTACAACGAAACCAGCTATCAGACCAAGACCTCCAAAACAGAGAGTTGATGCTCCGTACACCACACTCATGATTTGCCTCATTTCATAGGTTAGAGAGGTTGTTATTCCATAAGAGGAGTTAACAATAAACATACCTATTAATAGTCCTGCCCCTACTCCCATTAAGAGAGATCCTAATCTGAGCGAAAGATATTTATTGCCAGTTCTCCTATTCTCCCCCATCACCCCGGAAAGATCAAGGTTTCCAATATCTGCCTTTTCAAGTTGAGACAACTTTTCGATAATCATAATCCTCTCTCTTTTTCTGACAAAAAGTTCTGTAAGCTTATAAAACCCATAGACCCCTATTCCAAAAGTAATCGGAATTGTTATAAAATCCATCATGATATAAAATTTAAAAAGTTATTTATATTTGGTACTGCATTTTTGACGTGTTTGGGTTAAAAAAGTTACAATATATGTAACCTAAAATAGAAAATTGCGTCTAAACGGTGAATGAAACCAGAAGAGGAGAAATATATTATTGAGTCTGTAAAGAGGGGCGATACCGAACTTTTTAACAGAATAGTTGAGGCATATTCGCCAAAAATTCTTTCTGTTGTAAGAAGTGTTATAAGCTGCAATGAGGATGCAGAGGAGATAGCTCAGGATGTTTTTGTAAAGGCCTTCTTCTCATTAGGCAAATTCCGCGGAGAGTCATCGCTCTCTACCTGGCTGTACCGGATTGCATATAATATGTCACTTTCCAAAGCAAGAGTAAAGAGAAGATCTTTTGTTACACTAGATAACATTAAACTCTCTTATGACGATCATTTAAATGAAGAGAGATCTGAGTTGATTGATAAAGAGAGGAAATATCTGATATTAAACAACATTCTGGAGAGTATAGAGCCCTCTGAGAGAGTACTTATATCTCTGTTTTATAATCATCACAAGAGTATCAGGGAGATAAGCGAAATAACCGGAATAGGAGAGTCTAATGTTAAGGTAAAGCTTCACAGGATTAAGAGAAGATTAATAGAGATTGCCAATAAAAAAATGGAGGTAAGATATGGATGATCAAGATGTTTTTCTAAAAGATATTGTTTCCGGGTTAAATGATGAATCAGTTCCATACTCATTCGGATACAAAATAGCGGCAAAGATAATTAAGGAGAGGGAGAGGCGTGAGAGGAGAGCAGAGATGATTCAGATATCTGTTATACTCACACTTGCAGCTCTGCTGATTACACTCTCTTTATACTATATTAACAGTAGTCTCTTTAATCTCTCTCAAGAGTGGCTCACACTAGAGGGAGTAAACAGTATAATCACACATGGATCAGATAAATTTAAGATGATTTTCTTTAATAAAGAGAATATCATCTGGTATATAATATCTGTAAATAGTATTGCACTTCTTACAATAGAGCGTCTTTTAAAAAAGAGAGAGTACTAGACTGTATGCTCGCTTCTTAGAAGATCAAGGATACTCTTAACCGGAGAAAATGTTGATACAGGGACTTCAATAAATGCTGTATTCCATTGACTCATTGCTCCATTCCATAGTCCAGGAAGCTCAAGCGCCTTTAAAGACCTGCCCTCAGTACTCTTATTGGATATAAAACCTGTTTCGTTATCAATAAATCTGTTGAGGTCAAATTTCTCCCCTTTGTAATCTCTAAAAGAGCATACAATATCTACAGGATTAAAATGGGTTGAACTCTCAACGATATTTCTAACAGGCAGAAGTCCAGTATTCAATTGAGCACTTTCAAGTATCTGCAAAGATGTGGAACCATCTGAATCTCTGACAATAAATGGGCCACCGCCAGGCTCTCCGGTATTCTTAACCATGCCACAGACTCTTAATGGTCTGTTTAGCTTAGCCATAAGGTAATCCTTAACTATCGGCTCGGGTAGATTTGGCAAAGTTATTGAAAATGAAGACTCAAGAAACTCCCTAATCTCACAAACCACACTATCGCTGCACTCCTCTTCCAATGCCCGGATATACCCGAAGAGTTTGCAGCGAAGAGATAAAAGAGTCCCTATCAGTACTTTTTTCCACCATATAGTATCTTGTGTAAGCTCCTCTCTGGTAACATTATCAATATTTTTAATAACTACAATATCTGAATCAATCTCATTAAGATTTTCAATAAGGGCTCCATGTCCTCCGGGTCTGAACACTAATCTTCCCATGTTGTCTCTAAAAGGTTTGTTATCCATATCAACAGCAAGAGTATCTGTTGACTCTTTCTGCAGCGTGAATGAGATCTCATATTCGCAATTGTATCTTCTTTGGTAATCGCTCCGGACTCGGTTGAGAAGCTCTTCGAATCCATTAAGGTGTTCGGGAGAGACTGTTACTACCACTCTTGCTTTTCCATCAGAGGATCTGGAGTACTTTGCTGCCTCAAAAAGGTGCTCTTCAAAAGGTGTCCTTTGATAATTTTTATAATTATGGAACTTAATAAGTCCTTTAGGGAGTGAGCCATAACCAAGACCCTCACTATAAAGGAGTGTTCTTAAAATGGCTACTTTATCATCTTTGCTAAATGATCTTTTTGGCACAAGCTCTTCATAGAAAGAGAATCTCTCCAGATTATCAAAGAAAAAAGCTGCAGGAGAGTCATCAGCAATCTCTTCTCCCGACTCTAATACTCTAAGTGCCTCGTAAAGATCTTTAAACATTCTTGTTGCTGCACCGGATGCCGGAACAAACTTACAAATCTCTCCTTTATAGTTTTCATATTCCAAAACTGCTATTCTCTGTTCATCAGGGTTGGGAGTTATTATCCCATTTTGGGGAGTGGCGGCACAAACAATATCAAGATATGGAAATCCGTTTTCAAAATATGAGATCTGCTGTTGAATCCTCTCCATGGAGAGACCCTTCTCCTGAATCTGTTTTATATCCAATTCCGTAAACATAAAGTTGGTTTTTATAATTATTGATTATAATATCTGATGCCATATTTAGCAACTCACGTGTAAATTCCGGTCTATATATATATCCCGATCTTAAGTTTTCAAACATTGCCGGCTCCTGTTTAAGTTTACGACTCTCATCATTAAGCCGAAAAAAGCTTTGAAACAGATTGTTTAGATTATCATACATATCCAATCCCGGGTTATACCTAAAATTTAAAGGGCTTCCGGAGGGAGGAGATAAAGAGAACTCCTTAAGGGGGGTAATATTGTAATGTAAAGCAAAGTTTCTGACAGATTTCACTGTTGCGTTTATCTTTCCCTCTATTGAGTAGCCTGCAATATGCGGAGTAGCGATATCTGCAATATTCAATAGTTTTTGATTAATCCCGGGCTCATCTCTCCACACATCAATTACTATCGCTCCAAGTCGCTCGCTCTCTCTTATCAACGCCATTTCATCCACTATCTCCCCCCTTGCTGTATTGATAAAAATAGCGCCATCTCTCATATCTTGGAAAAAATGCCCGGAACACATATTAAGAGTTGTCTTGTCTAATGGAACATGCATTGTTATTATGTCACACTCTTTTAAAAGACGAGCAGCATCATAGTACTCTATATTGTTATTGCCAATAGATTCAAGAGGAGGATCGCATCTCATAACACCGAATCCAAAGTACTCTGCAATACGCGCAACTCCTTCACCTACATTTCCTGCACCAATAATACCAATTTTTTTTGACAGGAGATCTTTTCTTCTTTGCGATTTGAGAGCAAACAGAGATGTTATTACATACTGAACAACTCCCATTGAGTTACAGCCTGCTGCATTATATATCTCAATTCCCCTCTCTTTGCAATAATCTTTGTCTATATGGTCCTCTCCGATGGTTGCCGTAAAGATTGACTTTACATCACTGTTATTTAAAAGATCTCTATTACAGTTGGTTCGGGTTCTTATAATTAGAGCGTCTGCGTTTGCTATGCTATCAGAGTCAATTTCGCCTCCTTTAAAATACCTTA
>JAUYTB010000077.1 GCA_030695305.1 Bacteroidales bacterium | reverse complement strand
GCACCTCAGTCCAGACCACAAAAGCATGTTGACTGAAATTTTATCGAAGAAGACAAGAATGAAAGTGCAGGAGATAGATGACATGGATAAAATTCAACCCAATAATATTTTTGTCATTCCATACAATAAAGGAGTTGAAGTGACAGACGGACACCTAAAATTAATCCCCAGGTCGGAGAGCAACACAATAATTTCTATTGATACTCTTTTCTCTTCACTTGCCCGTTCACAAAAAGAGAGAGTTATCGGTATTATTCTCTCAGGCAGCGCAAGCGACGGAACAGTGGGGATAAAAGATATCAAGAACGAGGGCGGATTAACTTTTGCGCAAGACAACACTGCTAAATTCACAAGTATGCCCCACTCTGCAATTGCAGCAGGTGTGGTTGACTTTGTTTTATCGCCAAAAGAGATTGCACTCGAATTGGCGCGACTAAGCAAACATCCGTTTGTAAAAATCAATAGCGAAAAAATGAATGACCAAAATATTATTGATAACAGCAATCCTGATTTAAAAATTATTCTCAATCAATTGCATAAAACCACAGGCGTTGACTTTAGTGTTTATAAAATGAACACAATCAAGAGGCGTATTTTTCGCAGGATGTTGTTGTATAAAATACCTACAATAAAGCAGTATGCAAAATTGCTTACCCAAAAAAACGAAGAGTCAGATATCCTTTACCAGGATTTGCTTATTAACGTAACCAGTTTTTTCCGGGATACCGACACGCACAAATATTTACAAGCAAATCTTTTTCCAAAATTGCTCAAAAAGAAAAAACATGGAGAGTCGGTGCGTATATGGGTGCCTGCATGTGCAACAGGAGAGGAGGCATATTCTATCGCCATGATATTGCTTGAGATCCAGGAGAGCCAAACCTCTAGCATACCTGTTCAGATTTTCGCAACCGACCTTAGTGGATTAGCAATAAGCAAAGCCCGCGTTGGTATTTATACCAAACAGGAGTTAGAAACAGTTTCGCCAAAGCGCATCCAGCGTTTCTTTATAAAAGCAGAGGGTGGTTATCGTGTGAATAAGGCCGTTCGCGATATGTGCGTGTTCGCACAACATAATATTTTAAGCGACCCCCCTTTTTCTCGTCTTGACTTTATCAGTTGTTGCAACCTCTTTATATACTTAGATACCGCTGCACAAAAAAAAGTGGTTAACACTTTTCATTACGGTTTAAACGACGATGGTTTTTTAATGCTTGGCAAATCAGAAAACATCAGCCATTCAGCCCATCTTTTTGCAAATTCTAATAAAAAGTACAAAATTTTTTCACGCAAATCAAACATAGGATTACACCGGCTACCTGAACTTTCTCCTTTCTTTGCACAGCAAATTATTACTGATAATAATGTTGCGTTAGCAAATCGAAACATAACCCCAAAAAACGGGTCTGTTAATCAACATGCTCTTGATGCTGCTATAGATTCTGTGCTTGTTTCAGAATTTATGCCGGCAAGTGTTGTTATTAATCATCAAATGGAAATTGTTCAGTTTCGGGGCGTAACCGATTTATTTCTCACACACCCAAAAGGCAGAGCTACTTTTAATATTTTAAAAATGGCGCGACCTGAAATTGCATTTGAATTGCGTAATTCAATTTCAAAAGTCATCAAAACGAAACACCGAATTCGTAAAACCGGAATTGAATTGAAAATCAATTCTACAATAAAGATTGTAACTTTAGAAATTGTTCCTCTTACAATAGAGTGGAACGAACCATTACTACTTATACTTTTCACCGAACAGGAGAGAGCAGATATTTATTCACAGCAGGAGGGTAGTGGGAAAAACAATTCGCCCGAAAAAGACCAGAAGATAAAAAGGCTTGAGCAGGAGTTAGCACAAGCATATACTGATGCTCTCTCTTCTGCGCAGGATCATGAGGCATTTACCGAAGAGTTTCAAAGTACAATTGAAGAGGTGGTTTCCAGCAATGAAGAGTTGCAGACCCTGAATGAAGAGTTGGAAACTTCGAAAGAGGAGATAGAGTCTGCAAACGAAGAACTCACCACCACCAATCAGGAACTTCAAACACGAAACGACCTGCTCGCAGAATCTTATGAGTACTCTAATGCCATCGTCTCCACAATGCACGAGCCCATGCTTGTATTAGGAAAAGATCTTCGTGTAAAATCGGCGAATAAAGCATTCTACAAAAAATTCGGTGTTAACGAAGAGAATACAGAGGGAGTGCTTTTATATGATTTAGGGAACAAACAATGGAATATTCCCGCTCTGCGAGAGTTGTTGGAAGATATTATCCCAAAAAATTCTCACTTCTATAATTACGAAGTGAAACACACCTTTTTGAACTTAGGTGAAAAAATAATGTCCCTAAATGCTAGCCGTGTTATTCAGAAAGCTCATCGCGAGCAATTAATACTTCTTGTCATAGCTGATATTACGGAAGTAAGACATCTGATATTAGAAAAAGAGCAGAAAGACAAAGCATTGCTTAAGAAAGAGATTGCCGAACGCAAAAAAGAAAAATTACGACTGGAAAAAGCAGTAGGCGAGAGAACACGAGAATTGAAAGAAGCTAATGATTTGCTCTTAAATAAAAACAAAGAACTTTTGAATATGAACAAAGAGCTGGAGGCTTTCACCTATGTTTCCAGCCATGATATGCAGGAACCACTTCGCAAACTACAAACCTTTGCAGGTATAATTTTAGAAAAAGAGGATAAAAACTTATCCGATTTTGGGAAAAATTATTTCCGCCTTATGCAACAGTCAGCACAAAGAATGCAGCAACTCATTCAGGATTTAATTTCTTTCTCACGTATCAGTGCTGCCGAACGAAAATTTGAAAAAACACACCTAGGCATAATTATAGAAGAGGTGAAAAATGACTTCAAAGAAGAGATAGCAGAAAAACACGCCGTTATAGAAGTGAAGGGAGCCTGCGAAGTCCATGTTATTCTCTTCCAGTTTCGTCAACTAATTCACAATCTCATCGGCAATGCTCTCAAGTTTTCAAAAATAGATACGCCACCTCACATAACAATAAGCAGCCAGAATGTTAAATACGATAAATTAAATATTGATGGGCTCCTGCCGAATAAAGGATACTGCCATATCAGCATCTCCGACAATGGAATCGGCTTTGAAAATGAATTCTGCACCAAAATATTTGAAGTGTTTCAAAAACTTCATAGCAAAGATGAATACAAAGGATCGGGCATTGGCCTTGCTATCGTAAAAAAAATTGTAGAAAACCACAAGGGAGTCATTACCTCAACAGGCGAGTTGAATAAAGGAGCTACTTTCAATATTTATATACCCATTTCACCACAAAAATAACTCATAATGAACAATAAACCATTACATATTCTACTTGCCGATGATGATGAAGGTGACAGGCTTCTTTTTAAATTAGCTTTTTCGGAATTAAAAATAAAAACCATTGTTAGTACAGTAAGTAGCGGAATACAGCTAATGGAATACCTCAATATGAAAGAGGTCCCTTTGCCATATATTCTTTTCCTTGACTTGAATATGCCGCCAAAAAGTGGATTAGAGTGTTTGAAAGAGATCAAGAGCAACAAAAACCTAAAAGATGTTTTAATAGTTATTTATTCTACGTCCGATAATGAAAAGGATATTGATGAGACATTTCACAATGGAGCAAATGTTTACATTACCAAACCAAATGATTTTAATATACTTAAACAAGTTTTGGAAAAAGCAGTAATGACGGCATCAATATATCAGGAACCTAATATGATAAGAGAAAATTTTTTACTTAAGATATAAATGCCGTTACACTTGCACGATTAAAAGTTCTACGGTTCGTCATAACGGAAGCAGTATCTATAATGGATAAAGACTCTTTAAACTTCAAAAATGTAGTAGATTGATTCAAATTAGAAATAGGCAATAGATGAAGAGAGTTTTGACAGATAAAGAGAAAAACGGGTCAATGCAGGAAAAGCATAATATACAAAAATGGCACTCCATGGAGGCGGATAAGGTTCTTGAGTATCAAAAATGCGATATAGAGAGAGGCTTGTCGGAGAGCGAAGTAAGAGATCGTACCCATAAATACGGACGTAACGAAATTCCACAGGGGAAAAAACAGAGTTGGTTTGTACGTTTATTGTTGCAGTTTCATAACGTATTGATATATGTATTGTTGGTTGCTGCTGTAATTACTGCTTTGATGAATCACTGGATAGACACCTGGGTCATTTTAGCAGTAGTTGTCATCAATGCTCTTATAGGGTTTATACAAGAAGGGAAGGCAGAGAGAGCACTGGAGAGTATTCGGCAAATGCTCTCGCTGGAGGCAGTAGTAATACGTGACGGTAAAAAGCAAACCATCATGGCAGAGGAGCTTGTGCCCGGAGATATCGTTTTGCTAAAATCAGGAGACAAAGTACCTGCAGATATAAGAGTGGTTCACTCTAAAGATTTTCGTGTGGAAGAGTCACCACTAACCGGCGAGTCAACTCCTGTTGAAAAGAGCAGTGAGACGGTTGATGAATCGGCAATCATTGGCGACCAGCTCTCCATGGCATTTTCCGGCACCGTAGTAGTTTATGGCAGTGCCACCGGTGTTGTGGTAAGCACGGGAGCTGAGACTGAACTTGGCCGAATCAACCAGATGATATCATCTGTAGAGGATATGACTACGCCACTTCTGCAACAAATTGAGAAGTTTGGGAAGTGGCTTTCGGTGGTTATAGTACTTGGTACAGGAGCTTTTTTTGCTTTTGGTTATTTTTTTCGGGAGTATACGCTTACAGAGCTTTTTCTTGCATCCATTGGTCTTATTGTTGCCTCTATCCCCGAAGGGCTACCGGCAATTATGACTATTACACTTGCAATAGGTGTGCAGCGTATGGCTAAGAGAAATGCCATTATCCGAAGGCTGCCGTCTGTTGAGACACTAGGATCGGTTAATGTAATCTGCTCAGACAAAACAGGAACACTCACCCGTAATGAGATGACTGCAAAAACCATCATCACTGCAGAAAAATCTTATATCATAGAGGGTTCGGGATACAATCCGGAGGGCAAGTTTACTGTTGACGACACTCAAGTTAATCCAGAAGAGGAAAAAGTGCTCTGGCAACTGCTACGCACAGCCCGTGTGTGCAATAATTCAGAAATTAGCAAAGACGAAAACGGAAACTGGAAGCTTACCGGAGCGCCTACAGAAGGAGCTCTGCTTACAATGAGTTATAAAGCTGGATTAGAGGATTTCAAGCCGGAACGTATAGATACTATCCCTTTTGAGTCAGATCATAAATATATGGCCTCGCTCAATAAGGTGGACGATGATATGATAGTATTTTTATCAGGAGCCCCGGAAAGGATTTTAGAGCTTTGCGATAAACAGTATACCCAAGAGGGCAGTGAAGATATTGACAGCCATTTTTGGGAGAAGAGAATGGAAGAGACAGCAGCCGAAGGACAACGTCTGCTGGGTCTGGCGTTCAATATCACCGATAAAAACCGCTCACAAATAGATAAGGAAGAGCTGGGAAAACAGAAGATATTTCTGGGTATAGTAGGAATTATAGACCCACCACGTGACGAAGTTATCGAGGCAATTAAGGAGTGTAAGAGTGCCGGAGTAGAGGTCAAAATGATTACAGGCGACCATGCTATAACCGCCAGAGCTATTGGCAAGCAAATTGGCATAGGTGATGGCGAAAAGTCACTTTCCGGGAAGGAGCTGGAGCAGATGAGTGACCAGGAGATGCGCAAGGTGGTAGGTGAATATGATATTTATGCCCGCACAAGCCCCGAGCATAAGCTTAGGTTAGTAAAAGCGTTACAGGATAACGGATTCCTATGCGCAATGACCGGCGATGGTGTCAATGATGCACCTGCGCTCAAAAAGGCCAATATCGGCATTGCTATGGGGATAAAGGGGACAGAGGTCTCTAAGGATGCTGCAGAGATGGTTCTGGCCGATGATAATTTTGCCACCATTGTAAGCGCCATCGAGGAGGGGCGCACTGTTTATGATAACATCCGAAAGGCGCTTCTCTTTATTTTGCCCACCAATGGTGCAGAAGCGCTGGTGCTAATGTCGGCAATTCTGCTAGGTATTGTTATGCCTATCACTCCGGCTCAAATTCTTTGGGTTAATATGGTTACAGCAATAACTCTTGCCCTGGCACTCTCTTTTGAGCCTATGGAGGGCAATGTTATGGAACGTCCCCCCCGTGGTGTAGGCGAATCCATTCTGGGAAAGCTGTTTATGTGGCGTATCTCATTTGTATCTGTTATTATTGGGGGTTTAACATTAGGTGTCTTCAGTATATTAAGGGGTAGGGGCCTTGACGATGCAACTGCGCGTACAATTGCTGTCAATACCTTGGTTGCAGGGCAGCTTTTTTACTTATTCAACTGCCGAAAAATTGCAACTCCCTCTATTAGTAAAGGATTTTTTAATAACCGATACGTCTTTTGGGCGGCTGGTGCTTTGACTGTTTTGCAGTTGGGGTTCGTCTATCTGCCCTTTATGAACACATTTTTTGATACACGTTCAATCTCCCTATCTTACTGGATTTATCCTGCAGCAGCAGGTGCTATTGTCTTTTTACTAGTCGAAGCTGAGAAATATATTATAATGAGGTTTAAGAAGAGATAAGCTCATTAGATTAATTATTATTCTGTGAATGATGTATCTTATCACTGAAATCATATAACACTTTTTGCAGGTATTATCCCAATATTTGAGCCT
>JAUYTB010000068.1 GCA_030695305.1 Bacteroidales bacterium | reverse complement strand
GAATGGCTAATAGTGACAGGTGTTTTATTACATCTCAAAACCATGGATATGCAGTAGACAGCTCAACTCTGGGAAGTGAATGGGAGCCACTTTTTACAAACATGAATGACGGAACCAATGAGGGCATTAAACACAAGTATAAACCCTTCTTCTCATGTCAGTTTCATCCGGAAGCCTCAAGTGGACCAACTGATACCGAGTTTCTCTTTGACGATTTTATTAACCTTCTCTAATTAGCAAAAATGGACAATAACATAAAAAAGGTACTGCTTCTAGGCTCAGGAGCTTTGAAAATTGGCGAAGCAGGAGAATTTGATTACTCAGGATCTCAGGCACTTAAGGCAATGAAAGAGGAAGGGATTGAGACAGTTCTTATTAATCCCAACATTGCAACCGTTCAAACCTCGGAAGGGGTTGCAGATAAGATCTATTTTCTGCCTGTTACCCCCTATTTTGTTGAAGAGGTAATTAAAAAAGAGAAGCCACAGGGTATTCTTCTTGCATTTGGAGGACAAACAGCACTCAACTGCGGTGTAGAACTTTATAAATCAGGCGTTTTTGAAAAGTATAACTTAAAGGTTCTTGGTACACCTGTTCAGGCAATTATGGATACCGAAGATAGGGAACTCTTTGTAAAGAAGCTTGACCAGATAGATGTTAAAACAATCAAAAGTCATGCAGTAGAGAACATAGAGGATGCCGTTACAGCCGCCGCCTCTCTGGGTTACCCTATAATAATCCGTGCAGCTTATGCACTTGGGGGACTTGGCAGTGGATTCTGCGATAATGAGCAGGAATTGAGATCACTATCGGAGAAGGCCTTCTCATATTCAACACAAGTACTTGTAGAAAAGTCACTTAAGGGCTGGAAAGAGATAGAGTATGAAGTTGTAAGAGATAGATTTGACAACTGTATCACTGTTTGCAATATGGAGAACTTTGATCCTCTGGGAATCCATACTGGAGAGAGCATTGTTGTTGCTCCATCACAAACCCTCACAAATAGTGAGTATCACCTTTTAAGAGAATTAGCAATCAAGATTGTTAGACATATTGGAATAATCGGAGAGTGTAATGTGCAATACGCTTTTGATCCATATTCGGAGGATTACAGAGTTATTGAGGTTAATGCCCGTCTAAGCAGGTCATCTGCTTTGGCTTCGAAAGCAACAGGATATCCACTCGCCTTTGTTGCTGCCAAACTTGGTTTAGGTTATGCACTATACGACCTTAAGAACTCTGTAACAAAAACAACTCCTGCATTTTTTGAGCCAGCTCTGGACTATATCGTATGTAAAATACCAAGATGGGATCTCTCTAAATTCCAAGGTGTTTCCAGAGAGATCGGGTCTAGCATGAAGAGTGTCGGAGAGGTAATGGCCATTGGCAGAAGCTTCGAAGAGGCTATACAGAAAGGGTTGAGAATGATAGGCCAGGGTGCTCACGGATTTGTTGCAAACAGAGAGATAGTGGTTGAAGATATTGATAAATCACTTCGTGAACCAACAGACAATAGAATCTTTGTTATCTCCAAAGCTTTTCAGAAGGGGTATACTGTAGATCAGATTCATGAACTTACAAAGATAGATAGATGGTTTTTAGATAAACTTTATAATATTGTCCTAACCTCTAAAGAGATCTCCTTAATTGAAGATAAGGAAAATCTTAGTGATGCAATGCTTATCAAGGCCAAGAAAGAGGGCTTTTCTGATTTTCAGATTGCAAGACTTATATATAAAGACAGAGTTGATCCCGATTTGTCTGCATCACTCATAAGAGTTCATAGAAAAGAGAGGGGCATTACTCCTGTTGTAAAACAGATAGATACCCTTGCTGCAGAGTATCCTGCTCAGACAAACTACCTCTATCTTACATACAATGGAACTCATAATGATGTTACCTATCTTGGTGATCAAAGATCAATTATAGTTCTAGGTTCGGGTGCTTACAGGATTGGCAGTTCGGTAGAGTTTGATTGGTGCTCTGTTAATGCACTTCAAACAATCCGTAAATGCGGATGGAGAGGAGTTATGATAAATTATAACCCTGAGACGGTATCAACAGATTATGACATGTGTGACAGACTCTATTTTGATGAGTTAACATATGAACGGGTGATGGATATTTACGAATTAGAGAATCCTCACGGTTTAATAGTATCCGTAGGGGGTCAAATACCAAATAACCTTGCTCTAAAACTTGACAAATCCGGAGTAAAACTACTTGGAACAAGTGCTGTAAGCATTGATAATGCGGAGGATCGTCATAAGTTTTCGTCTATGCTTGACAGATTAAAAATTGATCAGCCGAGATGGAAGGAGCTTACTACTTTGGAAGATGTATTTAGTTTTGTAGATATAGTCGGTTATCCTGTATTGGTAAGACCATCCTATGTTCTCTCGGGAGCTGCAATGAATGTTTGTTCTAACAATACAGAGTTAGAGCAATTCTTGAAATTGGCTGCAAATGTTTCTAAAAAACACCCTGTTGTGGTATCTGAATTCATTCAAAATGCAAAAGAGATTGAGCTGGATGCAGTGGCAAATAAGGGTGCTATTGTTGCTTATGCCATCTCTGAACATATTGAATTTGCAGGAGTCCATTCCGGAGATGCCACTATTCAGTTTCCACCTCAGAAACTATATGTCGAGACAACAAGAAGAGTTAAAAAAATTGCCAGAAAAATTGCAGAAGAGCTCAACATATCGGGACCTTTCAATATACAATTTCTGGCAAAGGAGAATGATATAAAGGTAATTGAGTGTAATCTCAGGGCATCCAGAAGCTTTCCATTTGTCTCTAAAGTTCTTAAGATAAATTTTATAGAACTTGCAGCTAAGGTAATGATATCAGAAGATTTTGAGATACCTTCCAAGAGCGCTTTTGATCTTGATTATGTAGGAATAAAGGCTTCCCAATTCTCTTTCTCCAGACTTCAAAAGGCAGATCCCGTACTTGGTGTTGATATGGCATCAACCGGAGAGGTTGGGTGTATCGGCGACGATACAAATGAAGCGATACTAAAAGCCATGCTCTCTGTAGGGTATCGTATACCTAAGAAAAACATTCTAATATCATCTGGTTCTGCAAAGCAGAAGGCAGATTTACTGATGGCTTCAAAACTACTTTCCGAAAAAGGGTACAATATCTTCGCTACCGGGGGTTCTCATAAATATCTTATAGACAATAATATACCTGCTAAATTAGTACACTGGCCAAGCGATCCGGAAAATTCTCCCCAAGCTCTTAAAATGTTGCAGAATAAAGAGATAGATTTTGTTATAAATATACCCAAGAACCTGACTCAGATAGAGCTTGAGAATGGATATAAGATAAGAAGAGCTGCAATTGATTATAATATACCGCTGATTACCAATGCAAGGCTTGCGTCTGCATTTATTATATCATTCTGCTCTATGGGAATTGAAGATATACAAATAAAAAGCTGGGATGAATACACCTCCTATTAAAGGGAGGCTCTTAATCTATTCATCATCATAACCTGCATCTGATTCAGATTCAGCGCCAATTAAGCCGGAATCTCTCTCTTTGTCTGTTTCATTTGCAGGGTTCATACTCTCTACATTACGCAGTCTCTTTTGTATTACTCTGGTTCTTACACCTACCAGCTTATCAATATCGTCAAGTCCTCCCTGAATACTCTTCTGTGCTTTGTTAAGGAGGTCGCCAAATGTAGAAAACTCTCTCTTAACCGCCCCCAGAATGCTCCACACCTCTCCGCTTCTCTTCTCAATTGCCAGTGTCCTGAAACCCATTTGCAGACTATTAAGAATTGCTGCAAAAGTTGTGGGTCCGGTGATAAGAATTTTATAGCGACTCTGGATCTCTTCCAACAGAGAAGCCTTTCTGACCACCTCTGCATAAATCCCCTCGAAAGGGAGAAACATTATTGCAAAATCGGTAGTTCCGGGTGGCTCTATGTATTTGGATGAGATATCTTTTGCCATTACTCTTATTGCATTCTCTAGATTTCGTTGCTCTCTCTCTATAATGTTTAGATCTCCTGAATCGTATGCACTCTGTAATGATTCATAATACTCCTTCGGAAATTTGGCATCAACAGGGAGCCAAATATGTTTTCTGGTGTCGTCTTTTCCTGGTAATTTTACAGCAAACTCAACAAAATCTCTGCCTGTACTTTTAGTTTTAACATTTGACTCATACTGTTCTGGAGCAAGAATACTCTCCAGAAGCATAGATAGCTGGACCTCGCCTATTCCACCTCTCATCTTTACATTACTCAGAACTCTCTTAAGTCCACCCACATCCTGAGCTAAAATTTGCATCTCTCCCAACCCTTTTTGCACTTCAATCAGTTGTTTGCCAACTGTTTCAAAACTTCTGCCAAGTCTTTCACTCAAGGTTTTCTCTAACTTCTCTTCTACTGTAGCCCGGATCTGTTCCAACCGTTTCTCTGTGTTTGCAATCATCTCATTCTGCCTCTTCTCAATCTGATCAAGACGCTCTTTCTGCAGATTGCCGGATAGAATTGATGAGTTAAGGGTAGAGTCCTGGAAGTTTTTGAAATTCTGATTAACTATCCCGGAAAATCCTGTCAGCGAGCTGACAATCTCATCTCTGTTCTCTTTGATAAGTCTCTGAAACTCCTGTATGAAAATTCGTTGCTCCTCTCTCTCTCTCTTGGAATTTCCCAGTATTATTATGAGAAATACAACGTTTACAATAAAAAGCAGAACAAGTACAGCAAGAGTAATTTCCATAATTTTTTTTTTAATGTTTCAAGGTATTATTATTTTCTGAGATATGAAACAAATAGTGTATATTTGTTACTATAAAAGCATATACTATAGCATATGATACTAAATAAACAGGTTGGCGTATTTCTGAATCTGGTTCACTGTCAGTTCAAACAGTATCTAAAGAAGGTCTTTCACAAACACGGATTCGATATGACTCCGGAACAGTTTCTTGTTATGGATACCCTGTGGGACGAAGGTGTTCTCTCACAGCAACAGATAGCAGATATAATCTTAAAAGATAAGAATTCTGTTACCAAATTAATCGATGCCCTGGAGAAGAAAAACCTTGTAGTAAGGAGAATGGGTGATACAGACAGAAGATTAAATAAAATACATCTTACGGAGTATTCAATCTCAATTAAAGATAAGATTACACAGATTGCACTGGATTCTACAGATAGAATTATTAAAGATATTCCAAAGGAGGATCTCAAGAATTTTGTTAAGGTGCTTAATTCAATGTCTCGTAATATGACTGCATTCAATGGGTCTGAAGAGAGTGTTTAAAAAATTATTATGATAGCAGATGTTTTGATTATCGGGGGCGGCCCGGCAGGCTTGGAGAGTGCTGCATGTATATCGGAATTTGGTCACAAAGCTGTGCTTATTGAGAGAGAGTCACAATTGGGTGGACATCTGTTGAAATGGGACCGACTCTTTCCTGATTCTATACCATCATCCCAATTTTGTGAGAGACTTACCGGAAATACAGGTAATTCGAAGGTAATTACAAACAGCAACATTCTCTCCATTAAAAGAGATAATGGAAGATTTATATCTAAACTGACAACCGGTGAGAGTGTTGAGAGCAAGACCCTGCTTATGACAACCGGATTTGCTCTCTTTGCTGCCGAAAAAAAACAGGAGTATGGTTACAACTTATATAACAGAGTTATTACGAATTCCGATTTAGAGGATATATTTAAAAAAGGCACTGTTACAGGAACAGAAAAACCTGCAAAAATTGGCTTTGTTCACTGCGTAGGTTCCAGAGACGAAAAGGCCTGTAATAGAAATTGCTCTAAGGTTTGCTGTGTAACTGCCGTAAAACAGGCAATTGAACTTAAAGAGATGTTCCCGGAGTCGGAGATCTTCTGTTTTTATATGGATTTACGAATGTTTGGCAGAGGATATGAAGATCTCTATCTAGAAGCACAGACAAAATATGGAATAAGATTTATAAGAGGCAGGGTTTCAGAAGTATCAGAAGACATAAACGGTAACTTGATTATTAAAGCAGAAGATACACTTATATCCAAGCCTGTGAGAATAACACTTAATCTGCTTGTATTGATGACAGGTATAATTCCGGACCAGGATAATTCTAATCTGATTCAACAACTGGGAGTTAAATTGGCAGATGACGGATTTGTCTATTCACCCGATCCTCTGTACGGCTCCGGAAAAACGAATATTGACGGCCTCTTTGTTGCAGGCTCAGTTACAGGCCCCAAGACACTTCCGGAAGTTATCAACGAAGCAAGATCGACTTCTCTGGAGATACACAATTATCTAATAAGCAAAGATTGAGATGGCAGATTTTGGGTATGGACTAACGCCGGGAAAAGGTATCAACCTGGATGATTGTAATAGTGATCTATTTCAAAAAATTGTAGAGAGATCTCCCGATATTTTGAAGTGTATTGCCTGTGGATCATGCACCTCAACATGTTCCGGCTCAATATTCTCCCGTGTAAGTTTCCGGCGATCAATTTTGCTGCTGGAGAGGGGTGAGAATAGAGAGGCACTCAATACTCTTAAGGGGTGTATGCTGTGTGGAAAGTGTTTTATCATTTGCCCAAGAGGTATTAATACCCGGGATATTATTCTTACTGTAAACCAATATTATAAAAAGGAGTTGCTTTGAGAGAGAGAGTAATTTTTGGATATGACCATTTTGTTATCCCGTTCGTTTTGGCGGTGATATTTCTGATTTTTTATCTCTCCGTAGGATTATTCAAAATAATCTTGAAACTTAACCCCGGTGAGAAGAGAGCACTTGTCAAGTCACTTTTTTCTGTACAACTCTTTAAAAGCATAAGGGATATTTTTCTTGATGTCCTTATACATATAAAGATATTCCGAAGAAACGCTCTTCTTGGATATATGCACTTCAGTATTGCATTTGGCTGGTTTATGCTTATATTGATTGGTCATATTGAGGTGGTTTTATATACCCCTCACAGAAACGGGCTGATATACTATCCCGTATTTTTTCGCTTTTTTGTAATGAAGACCAATGATACATTAAGCGGCGCTCTCCTCTTTTTTCTGATGGATTTTTTCCTTCTTATTGTACTAAGTGGAGTTGCTTTAGCAATATATAAGAGATTCAGGTCGGTAAAACTTGGAATGAAAAGAACTACACGATTAAGTACCGGAGATAAACTAGCGTTGTGGTCACTTTGGCTTATATTTCCGCTAAGGCTTCTTGCAGAGAGTTTTACAGCAGAGATAAGTGGTGGTAGTTTTCTGACGTCAAGTATAAACTCTCTATTTGGTGTATTTATTAACAACCAGGATTTCATGCTTCCTGTCTGGTGGGCCTACTCAATATCTCTCTCTGTTTTTATCTTCGCTCTCCCCTTCTCAAGATATATGCATATACCAACAGAGGTTTTGCTGATTTTTTTGAGAAATGCAGGTATAAGAGCCTCCTCATCTATAGGAGGATATGCAAACAGTGAGATCTACTCTTGCTCATCTTGCGGGATATGTATTGATGCCTGCCCTATGAGTGTAATAGACAATAGAGTTAAGTTTACGACTGTATACCTGATTAGAAAGCTTAGAAGCAAAGATGCTGCAGCAAAAGAGGCGTCGGAGTATTGTCTGATGTGTGGTAAATGTGTTGAGATCTGTCCTGTTGAGATTGACTCCTGTAATCTTAAACGGCAAAAAAAGAGAGAGGAGTACAACCCTGATCTATTAACATATAATTATTTGAGATCAAAACCAGATATTTCACATAATTCACCAGATAGGGATAGAGATAGAGTTATTTACTATGCAGGCTGTATGACACATCTAACTCCCGGAATCTACAAATCTCTCTTTCGTATTCTGGAGAGAGCGGGTGTAGATTACACTTTTATGGATTCAGACGGATCTGTTTGTTGCGGAAGACCGCTAATGCTGTCAGGAGGTGATAAAAGTGCAAAAGAGCTAATAGAGTACAACACAGAGTTAATTAAAAATTCAAATGCCGGCACTCTTCTTCTCTCCTGCCCCATCTGCTATAAATTCTTTAAAGAGAACTACACATTGGGAGATATTAAGATTATGCACCACTCCTCCTTCCTCTATAAACTTGTCTCAGAAGAGAGATTGGTTATAAAAAATGGGGGTAAATCTGCTGTATATCATGATCCTTGTGAACTTGGCAGGGGATCCGGAATATATGATGAGCCAAGATTAATTATTTCCAAAGCGGTATCAACGCTTGTAGAGTCAACTGAGAACAAAGGGAAGAGCATTTGTTGCGGAGGATCACTGGCTAGTCGTTCACTATCGCTTCCCGAAAGAGCGCAGATATCCATGCACTCTCTCTCTATGCTAAAAAGCAGTAACCCCGATCTTGTTATCACATCTTGCCC
>JAUYTB010000067.1 GCA_030695305.1 Bacteroidales bacterium | reverse complement strand
CAACGACATATTATGTGAGAGCTTATGCAGAAAACACCTCAGGAATAGCTTATGGCAATCAAATTTCAATAACCACAAAAGTAGCTATACCTATATTAACTACAACTGAGATATCTGCAATTACCTCCAGTAGTGCTTCCTCCGGAGGTGTTATTAATAGTAACGGTGGGGGAGAGATAACTGCAAAAGGGGTATGTTGGAGCACATCTGTCAACCCTTCAATAGTCAATCAGAAGAGAGATGCAGGATCGGGATCCGGAAATTTTACAGGATTGATTGATAATCTGATTTCAGGCGAGACATACTATGTAAGAGCATTCGCTACAAATAGCGCAGGCACAGGATATGGTATACAGCTACAATTTAAAACTATTGCAGGATTTCCTGTTTTATCCACAAACAAACCATCTGTAATAACACAATCGGGAGCTCTTACCGGTGGTAACATAACATCAGAAGGTAGTTCTCCGTTGTTATTCAGAGGAGTATGTTGGAGTAACAGTCCAAACCCTACAATCTTAAATAATAATAGCGTTGATGCCTCCGGTTCGGCTCTTTTTACAAGTACAATAACCGGCCTCGATTACGGAACAAAGTATTGGGTGAGAGCCTATGCAGTAAACTCCCTTGGTGCCTCATACGGCAATGAATTCACATTCACCACTCTGCCTCGTCTGCCTATATTAACAACTTCGACCGTATCTGCGATTACCAAAAATTCGGCAATTAGCGGAGGTATTATTATTGATAACGGGAGGGGTGAAATAACAGCAAGCGGGATATGCTGGAGTATAAATCCAAATCCTACTGTTACAGATAACAGAACACTCTCTGAATCGGGAGAGTTAAACTTTGGGGGCACCATGAACTACCTTAAACAAGCAACGACATATTATGTGAGAGCTTATGCAACCAACGCCGGTGGAACGGCATATGGAAACCAGATTACCTTCACAACATACTCTGCATTGCCTACCGTTACAACAACGGATGTTACCGAAATAACAACAACAAGTGCTTTGTGTGGAGGAGAGCTGCTTTCCAGTGGAGAGGGCTCCGTTTCGTTTCACGGTCTTTGCTGGAGCACTACCCCTTTTCCAACAGTGAGCAATGAAAGAACTTCCCATGGCCCACTCTCAGGAAGTTTTAAATCCAGGATAACAGGGTTGACATTAGGTACCACCTATTATGTAAGAGCCTATGCAACGAACGAAAACGGCACCTCTTATGGAAACCAGAAAACATTTACAACATATAGTGCCTGGGTTAGCGACGTTGATGGAAACAGATATCACTTTGTAACAATTGGCACCCAAATATGGATGACAGAGAACCTAAGAACAACAAGATACAGCAACGGAGATCTAATTGGAACCACGCTACCTGCAACACTGGATATCTCAGCTCAAACAGCTCCAAAATATCAATGGGCATATGACGGAGATGAATCTATTGCTGCTGTTTATGGTAGATTATATACCTGGTATGCAGCAATTGACAGCCGGAATATCTGTCCTTCTGGGTGGCATGTGCCCTCTTTTACAGAGTGGGAGACTCTTATTAATTATCTTGGAGGGTATGACAATTCTAGTACAACCGATAAATTAAGAGAGGTTGGAACAACACACTGGAACAGTAACTTCCCGCAAACAAACAACAGTAGCGGCTTTACTGCACTGCCCAATGGATTCCGGAAAAAAACAGGTGAATTTACTCTTTTGGGAATTATGGGGAGCTCTCTCTCTTCAGGTGAATGGCCTTATGATAATGCATTGGGTATGTCTGGCTTAAACTTGACAATACATAATAATTATCTATCTAAAGGCGGCTTTGAAAAGGGTGGAGGATCCGGAGTTCGATGCATTAAGAGTAAGTGACCTTGTTTTATAATCCACTATAAATCAGCTCTCTTATATTTTGGCTAATGGAACAGTAAATGTAAAAACAGAACCAACACCATCTTCGCTTTCTACACTGATAGTTCCCTGATTACGCTCAATAAACTCCCTGCATAAAAGCAATCCGAGGCCCGTGCTTGCTTCACCATCTGTACCTTCTCGATTAGTCTTTACATCGGGACGAAAAATATTATTTTTAATTGTAGGGGGCATTCCTATGCCGGTATCTGCAACTGAGATCTCTGCATAACCTGTGTCACTCTCAATTGCTGAGACAGTTACCTTTCCTCCTTTTGGTGTAAATTTGACAGCGTTAGAGATAAGATTCCGGAACACAGTAAGAATCATATTTTTATCTGTAATTACATTTAGCTCTTGCGGGATATCCAATACTATTTCTATCCCTTTCTTCTGTGCACTCTCATAAATAATGGAGAGACTCTCTTTTGCAATAGGTAAAAGCGCCCTCACTTCCGGTTCAAATGGAATCAACCCCTGCTGAATGCGTGACCACTCCAGAAGGTTTTCCAAAAGACGAAAAAGATTGGTTGCAGAACTTCTCATACTCTTAGCAAAACTAAGAATCTCTTCTGTAGAGAGGTCCGGTAGGATCTCCTCAAGAGTCTGCGTCATACCAAGGAAACAGCTGAAGGGGCTGCGAAGATCGTGGGCAATTATTGAGAAGAATTTATCTTTCTCTGCATTTGCCTTTAATAACTCCTTATTTTGCATATAGAGCTTGAGATGAATTGCCGCACGTGCCTTTACCTCTTCTGCTTTGAAAGGTTTGGTTATAAAGTCAGCCCCGCCACAAGTGAGAGCTTTAACAATATCTTCTGTCTCATTCAAAGCACTGATAAAGATAACAGGAATATCACTCAGCTTGCTATTCTCTTTTATTAGTCTGCAGACTTCAAACCCATCCATATCCGGCATCATGATATCAAGAAAAATAAGATCCGGCTTCTCCCTTTCTGCTACCTTGAGAGCCAACTCTCCATTTGGAACCGGACGAACCTTATATCCGATATTTCTAAGGATATGTCCCAGCAAGACAAGATTTGCAGGAATATCATCAACTATCAGTATATTAGGGATGTAAATATTGTCTCTACTATCTCTCATCATCATTTTTTCGTCCTGTTTTTTAAAAGATCTTCGATTTTATTGTAATCGTAAC
>JAUYTB010000063.1 GCA_030695305.1 Bacteroidales bacterium | reverse complement strand
GGAAAACAAATGTTGCCTTTGAGTTGAGGATCTGTGCAATCATTCACCCGGTTTTTCGACTCATTTATGGTCACTGAAGCCTGAAATACAATTGATTTGGAGAAATATTATTGTAAATTACTTTATTTCTACTTTTTTATTACTAATTTTGAAATTCAGCTGCTCAATAACTTACCCATAATTCCACTTTTACTTTTCCAAAGCATATAATTTCAGCAGATGAACGTTTAGTAGTTCCGACATATGCTCTTCGGAGTTGTTTAAAAGAACGAACAGCTCCGAGTTTGTGTGTTTTTTCATTTAATATTGTTAAAGAATTTATAAAACCAAAAATATTCGGGACAACTATTATAGCTTTGCTTTTGAAAAAAGCAATATCCTCAATAAAGAGGAGGCGCTCTAATAAACATATCTTAGGTTTGTACTAAATTCATTCGATCATATTATTAGTAGTCAAATGTTTAGATTACAAATATATCAATAAACCCCTGATAATCTGCATTTTCAGATAATTAACAAAACTATTTTGCTATTTATAAAGGCTTTATGCTATTGTTCATCCTCTTTTGTTAAATAATCTGATACATTTTAAATTTTTATTTAAAAACATTTATCGTCTCTAAATGCGATATAATCATGATGGCAAAGAACTACAATCATAGGGATATCAGAAGCTATTCGTTAGCCTGTCAGCTTATCATAAAAAGCATGAGCTAGCTCAGTTGATAAATAGTTTATGGAAAAATAATAGCTTACAGAAGACATGAACGATTAAGAATGTAAAACCATTTATTCCATACTAGACACCTTCATCGGTAAGAAAAAATAAAGGACGCCCTTTCGAACGTCCTTCATGATGGCATAAGTATAACCCAAGATTACCAAGCTTTACAGTTAGAAAATATTAAAGGACGCTCTTTCGAACGTCCTTAATGATGTGCATTAAACAATGCCCAGTTGGGGGGTGTTGTTTTAATAACTTTTTTGTTTTTTCTTGTAATAAGGTATAAATTCTTGTTTATAACAAGCCTTATCTGTTTTAAATAAACCTTTCTTAAATGCTTCTTTATGTAATTCTGGTAGCTTCTTAAATCGTTTCATTCGAAGTCTATCTACCTTCTTGAGAGTTATAAAATCATAAGTACTGCTTAACATCATTACAACCTCAACTTCATCACATTTATTTTCAAGCTCTAAAGATACTAACTCTATTCCAACAGTACTAAATAATAGTTTTTTTACAGAAATAGGGATATCTATTTGGAAAAAACCATTTAAATCTGTTCTGCCAACTTCAACTGTGTCATTAATCGTAATTGACACGTATGGCAAAGTTTCCAAATTATCATCAATTATCCTTCCTTTAATTGATTTATTCTGAGAATAAATACTACATGTTGATACATTGAATACAATAAAAATTATTAAAAATTTCTTCATTTTGTTATCTTTATATGGTCTATATTCATGAGTATAATCGTATTCTGCTGGTTTTATCTGGCTTTTAATTCTGTATAGTATAATAAAACTTGCGTTGGGTACAAACCGTTTATCATTTTGAAGAGCTTTAACGTCTTGTGAAAGTTCGGGTGCAGATTGAGTTGCTCCTAATTCGCCATTAGGATGAGTGTGAAATGCTTGTAAAATATTATTAAAAGAAAAATTAACTCTATATTTATTTTGTAATTCTCTAATCGTACCATAAGATTCTGTTAATGTATTTTTTATATATTTTCCTAATACCATATCTGTAACATTTCCAGAAGCATTAGATGAATACGAGAAGCCTTTAATTTCTTTTCCAATATACTCTGAAAGCTGTAATGTAAAAGATTTAACTCCTTCAACGGACGGTTGACCTTCTCCTCCTAAACTGATTACTTGGTCGTTATTTTTAAAGTTCTGGCCATCTTTAAGAATTCCCTGTTCTATACCA
Organism: Bacteroidales bacterium; assembly: GCA_030695305.1. Classification (GTDB taxonomy): domain Bacteria; phylum Bacteroidota; class Bacteroidia; order Bacteroidales; family UBA932; genus Bact-08. The sequence continues at coordinate 19,394 of JAUYTB010000063.1, read as the reverse complement.
CCAACAGCAACTTTGGCATTTCCATTCTTTTTATACTTAACGTCACCTTTGCGGTTGGTTTTAAGAATCCTATCAGGGTCATCATTCTTTTCACCTACCTGCTTTACATCACCAGTTTTTTTATCAAATATAAAATCGGTTAAACCATTAGGGTCAATACGTAAGATAGGATTGTTTAAGCAATAAGCGTAAGGAGTCCTTCCGATACGCCTTTCCGCCAATGGGTCTACTACTCCCCATCTTCCAGTCACATCGTCATACATTCTTGCGCCGTAATCCAGAAATCCTGTATTACCTGTGGTCTGCAGCTCTTTGCCGTTGTACTTCTGACGGTTTACTGTGAGTTGCTGGTAGCCAGAATTGGCATGTTTCCCTCCAAATGGATAATAATCATTCCTTTCTACTACTGTTCCACTGTTATTGGTGATTACCCTTGTGCTGTTACAGTTATCTAATAGGCCGCACTTTGTGCCATCAGATAAATAAGTGTAATCTGCTATTGTTGTACCGCCCTGCATCAGACCTAAAATTTAATTTTTAAACCAATGCTGGGTAATATAGGGATAATACTCAACTGCCTCCAAAAACCATTTGAATAATAAACCAAACTTGCATTATGTCTGTTTAAAACATTGGTAATCCCTAATGATAACTCAGTTTCGGTCTGTTTTCTTTTCCAGCAAAAAATATAGCCTGCATCTATCCTAAAATACGAAGGCATTCGAAAACCATTAGTTCCCGGAACAATTAACAATGATTGTAAATGATAAAGAGTTAAATCTGTTAACGTGCCATCATTTATAAAATGCCCGAGGTAGGGCAGATCAGCTGCCTGATAGCGGGAGATTGGAATTGTAGCGTAGCCTCCCGAAGTGTAGGTAATATTCAATTTTGCCAATTGATTGTGTACTCTCTTTTCTTTAATAATATAAGATGAAATAAGATTTAATATGTGCCTTCTGTCGTATTGGAATGGAAATTGTCTGCCTTCATTAATTTCATCAAATTTGCGATCTGTTTTAGAAAGAGTATAACTTATATTAGTTGAAAACTTATTTATTGTTGCTTCTATCGAACTCTCAATCCCAATGCTTTTTCCAGTTCCAATTTCCAGAATCTGACTCCAGTCTCTATAATTCATAAAAAAGAGATCAGACGCTCTTCTTAATGATGTCAGATTATTCATTACCTTATAATAAGCACCTAATGAAACTTTAATATTTTTCCCGGAATAATATCCTCCAATATAAAACTGATTGCACTTCTCTGGTGGTAATGAATCATACGCAGGTATAAGAAAATCTCTCCACCCTACAAGCCCACCTTCTGCAATATGAGAAAATTGATGCATTTTATCAACGGTTATCTCTGCACCAAATTTTGTTCCTAAATGAGCAGACACATCCAAGTGTAAATCGTAATAATTCATAGAATAACGAGATTTCCTTATACCTGCCATTGCAGAAATAATCGGGCTACTATATTCAAAATCGACAAATAACGAGCTAATAGTATCGGAAAAATTCGATTGTTTAGCATTGCTCGCACAGTAAAACTTTCTTTGTTTAACTTCAAATCCGGTTGTTAATGAATATCTTTTATACTTGACCCTAGCCATTGTCTTAATTGCATATTCATCAATTACTTCATTAATTGAAAGTAATGTATTCAACTGATCAGCCTGATTGGATTCCTGGCTTTGAGCACTTTTATAATTAAGGTAATATCCTTTTGTTTCTATGGTAAGCCAGTTTACTGGCAAGTACTCCCATGATGCATAAACGGTTTTATTGCCCCAGTTTATTGACATGTCAATGGCAGATTCTGAGAATGAAATATCATCGTTACTATAATACAATCCGGCATATACATTATTCCTATAAGAGAGAGGAAGGTTAAGTTTAAAAAACACATCCCCAGAAATAGGTTTGAATTCAATATTATCTATAGATCCCCATTTCTTTGCAACTTTCCATAAAGGATCGAGCAGAGTATACCTTGCAGATGTAATGTAAGATACTTTTTTTTGTTTACTTAAATATCCAGAATTGAATAAACCTGCAAAGAATGGAGAGAGGGTAACAGATGACCCATCGGGAAAATTTTTGGTTTTGATTTCAGTTAATGAAGCAGAAAAATCACCTTTTGAAGATGATTGTCCTCCTTTTCGAAAGGATATATTGTCAATAATACCTGATGGAAAAGAAGAAATGAGCCCTAATAGATGACCCGAGTCATAAAAAGGAATACCATCCATTTCAATTCTGTTATTACCATTATTACCTCCTCTTACAAATATTGAAGAGGTTCCTTCTACTCCTGTTGACACTCCAGATTGAGATTGTATCAGTTTGAGAGGGTCGTTTTCTCCTGTAACGGATATCAACATTCTTGCTTTTTGTGGAGTATATATAGCAGTACTTATCCTCTCTTTCTTTGCCTTGACAACAATAGAATCCAGAACAACCTGAGAATGAAGGGCTGCTGATAATAAACAAAAAAAGGTGGCTATTATAATCCCTCTGAATCCAACCATTGTATATACGAAATTAAAAAATCGAGACTATTCAAAATTGCATATTCATTCCACGGAATGCCCTTCATATACTCAGTAATACCTGACCGTAATATGTTTCTTCTTGATTGTGCAATATAGAGGTTAACAAACTCTCCACGGTTGTAAAAAATAAGTTCTTCTGAATATGCCCCAAAAACTCCATATCCTCCGTTTATATTTGTATATATTTTGCTTACGTCAAACATAGATGAGAGTCCTGTTTCGTCCTGAAATGTCCAGGCTTTTGTCATAACACTTTTAAGATAGGTGTCATACTCACTCGATAAAGTTTTAATGCTAAAGGCAGTCATAACGGTGCTATCTAGTTCGCGAAAAAATATGAATTTCCAATCATGATAAGAAATTTCACTTTTTTCAAATAGTTCCATTGTATAATAAAGCCAGTAATTATAATCTGTTGAATCTCCTGGATTCAATTTATTAAATAGTGAAAATCTATGAGTACTGTTTCCACCCGTTATTTTGGAGCTTAACTTGTAGTCGTCGGGAATAGAAGATAGTGTGTTTTCATGAAGAGTATTGCTGGTTAATAAACTCACCCATATTGTGTTCTTAAGTAGAGCTTTTTCTAAAAAATACATATCTATTCCCTTTTTGACACCTTCTGCATATTGTTCAAAGTCTGGTATTAGTCCATCAGCCTTTTTTTCTCTATACCAGTAATAAAGCAACTTATGTTGACTGATCGGCATAGCAATAACAGCTTCAGGCATCTGTGTTTCAGCACATAGATCTTCTCCTTCGGGGGTTGATACCACAAGTTTATATCTCTTTCCTGGTTCGGGCCGGTAGTCAAGCATATAATCACCGTTACCAATAAATTTAAACTCTCCTTTAAGATGACTCCCCGATTCGCTCAATTCAAACAAATAGGCTTTTGCATGAGTGATGAAATCAAACCCATTAGAACCCTCAACATTACTTGTTCGTGTTAATTTGAGCTTCTGAACATCATCATCATTCAGAAGGCAATTTACCACAACAGCACCTGAATTATTGGATTTAGATGGTAGTAAATCTACACAACCCGAAATAAACAATGCTGTTATGGTAAAAAGAAATATATGTCTCATTTTTTGAAGCAACTATTAATGATTCTTTTCAATCCTTATAGACACACGTCTGTCATCATCGGGATTAGGTTCTGGTTTACATGAAATCAAGGTTATTAATAAGAACCCTAATAATAATACCATTGCAGCTTTTCTTAATCTACAATGAGATGTCGTAAATAAGTTTAATGTAGTCATTGAAATATTTGTTAGATGTATTTGAAATTCAAATTTATATAATATTGTATATTTTTCAAAAATTAATCATTATTTATTCATTGGCATTCAATAATATACAACCTAAATAACTACACTTTTATTGTTTGAAATATGTTTAACCTTACCACATACAGAAAAATAAATATACTCTTGGTAAACAGAGTCTATCAATGCTCTGAATCTATTTCAGTTAAATAATTAATCTGGATAATTATGTTAATATTATTAACTTAATGGTGTGAAAAAGATTTGCTTAATAGTATTAAGTGCTTATTTATCTGCTGCCTGCAGTGAAAAGCCAGCAATTGAGGAAAAGCCGCCCATACAGACAGGTTGTGCGGCTGCCTCAACGGGCTTTGTGCCTATAAATGATCTGGGAGTAGGAACTTTTACAAATGCATGGGGAGAAAAATGGAAAGGAGGCCTCTACACAGATGGCTCCAATTATCCTCCGGCTTTTTATAAAGCGACTGGAATACAGCTAGCAAACATGGTTCAGGGCCTTGATCCGAATGGTTATTCTGATGAGGTAAATGGAAAAATTGTCTGGATTAGCATAGGCATGTCAAACACAACTCAGGAAACGCAGCAATTCATTCAGTTGGCCAAAACATACCCAAACATAAATCCAAAACTTACATTTGTGGATGGTGCAGTAGGGGGAATGACTGCCTCAATTATCTCTTCTCCTGGCTCTTCGGGTTACACAACTTACTGGACCACCGTAGCAACGCGTCTCGCAAATTCCGGAGTATCAGCAAACCAGGTTCAGGTAATCTGGCTCAAAGAGGCAAATGTAGCAGGGTCAACTCCCGTGAGACAGTACTATGATTCTCTTAAAGTTCAGATTAATAGGATAGTGAACGAACTTAAAACAAGGTTTCCCAATGTTAAGCTTTGCTATATATCATCCCGCATTTCGGGCAGATATGCAACTACGACATTAAACCCGGAACCCTATGCCTATTACTCGGGTTGGGCAGTAAAAAGCGTGATTGAAGACAAGATAGACCTCGATTCAAAAATTGCAACCGCAGCACCAATGGTAAAAGCCCCATGGCTTGGTTGGGGAGTATATTTGTGGTCCGACGGGAGTACTCCACAGTATACAAATCCCAATGTTTTCTGGAACTGTCCAGGTGATTTCAACCCAACCGACGGGACACATCCTTCAGTAACCGGAGCCCAAAAGGTCGGTGAGTTGCTTTTAACATTCTTCTCTTCAGATTCTACGGCTAAGATATGGTTTCTAAAAAAGTAATCTTAAAAGATCATCAATCCCCCAAATGTTGACAGCTCTAAAATCATTAAGTTCATAGAGATTCTGAAGGCCTTTAAGAGAAAGGAATGCGTTTACGGTAAGCCTGGTATCCATTGCTCCGGCTACAAAAAAGTATCTTCTCGCCTTCCTGCCTGATAAGTGGTTTGCGGGCAGTTACCCTGACTTCGTCAAGGGTTGTAAATCCCTCTGTTAGCCTAAAGCGGAATTCATAAATTTCCATACTGACATCAATCTTTTGCATTAGGGTTTCAAAACCTATGAAACTAACAGTTGTAGCGTAACTTGTTTCTTTCATGCCCCTGAATTCCGCAACTCCATGCTCATTAGTAATTGAATAAACGGATGAGCTATCCGAGAGACTTATCAGTTTTATGGTTGCCCCCGGAAGAGTGATGTTTTTCTGATCAGTGATGATTATGCGTATATCTCTTGCAATAAGATGATATGTACCCATGCTTGTCAAAAGTAGGATAAGGCTAAATCTGTGGACGAAATTGGACATTAACTGTTAATTTGTTATAATCTGACGTATCTTACCAACAATCCCCCGGCAGGGTATATATGAATGGTTTATAATTACTTTCATTTCTTACATCTATGCTTAAATTTATTATTCTAAATCAACTCGTAAATGTATTAAATAGTTTTGCAAAAACATAAATCCTATTCTTAGATAACAAAATCTTCGAAAAATAATTTGATTATTATGCCGATATAATAAAAACAATTAACTTTATTCAATTACCTCGGGATTACCTTCTTAATATTACTTTATTTAAAAATATTAAGACACACGATAGTAATGATAATCCTGTTTTAATTGTGGCGAGAAATCGGAGTTTTAAAACGCCAAAAACAACCTAAATAATTAGATTATGAAAAAAATAATCCCGTTATTATTTTTATATTTTTTGGCCGGATGTACCGAGTCTTCAAAAAAGGAGAGTAAAGAAACAACTGATGAACCATATAAGATATCTTTTGATCTCGAAAATTTGTCTGACAAAGGTGCTCCAATGATGAGCGATGTTATTGATTCGCTCGAATATATTAAACTGGAGTATAGTAATGAATTCCCGATTGGAATTATCTTAGATGAAAAGCGCCCTTATATAACAGATGATTATATATTTATTTACTGTTCTCATGGAGCAGGTCTTCTTCAATATAAACGGAGCGGAGAGTTTGTCCGTAAGATCGGTTCATATGGAAGAGGTCCAGGTGAGTATTTACAACTAAGGGGATTTGTGATAGATGAAAAAATGGGAATTGTTTACACAATTCTTAATTGGAGGGCAGTTATTGCAAAATATGATTACTTAAGTGGTAAATACCTGGACGAACAGCCAATTATAGATTTGAACGGAAAATTAATGACGATGTACAATAACAATGTAGCGAGTATATATTCTTTATCTGATAGCGAAGTATTCGTAAACCCCTCTGGAACAAAAAGAGCTCAAGAATCAAAATACAATGCTTTTTATACTTTAGACCTCTCTTCTGGTCATATTGCTAAACATAAAGAAAGTAGAATTTACGGATTAGACAATTTAGGAGTTAACATACAAGAATCAGCTGTCTTGGCTTCTATTACTAACATAGTTTGGTATGACAGCAATAATCGTCTAAATTTCTGGGAGTCCTTAAATGATACTGTGTTTGTAGTTAATTCTGATTTCACTACAACTCCGCGTATAATTGTCGATTTCGGCAATTATAAGCTTGATGTACAAACGACATTGTCAGTATTTGATTCTGCTGTATATTCAAGTAAACTACGCATATTGGACCGTTTATGTGAATCTTCACGTTATATCTTTTTTCTATTTGCCTTTCAAAACAGGTATATATCTACAGTTTACGATAAATCTACCGGAAATCAAAATATTTTGGGATCAATGTCTAGTGATCAGTTTAAAATCAATAATCTATTTATGGGTCTTTACAACGATATTGATGGCGGATTTTCAAATATGATGCAGTATGATAAAGATATGTGGTTTAGATCATATAGTGCAACCAAAATGATAGATATCCTTACTTCAGAACATTTTGGAGATGTAAAATCAAAAGTCAAATATCCTGAAAGACTCGATAAACTCAAGAAATTTGTTTCGGGTCTTGATGAAGGAGATAATCCGGTTTTTGTAATTGCTCACTTAAAGAAAAGCAAACAATAGAGTGGAGTTGTTAGGCTGGGTCGACATCTCTATGACTTGGCAAAATAACTCTTCCGATAGAAAAAGAAAGCGGCAAAAGCCAGCACTGCAGTTGAGATTCCCACTGTATAGGAGATTTCTTTAGAAAGCGAAAATCCCTCCGGTGCAAAAAGTAGGTAAGTGACAGTTACGGCAGTCATAAATACCGCAGGAACTAAAGTAACCCAGTAGAATTTCCGTTCTTGGGCAAGGTATACTGTGATGGTCCAAAAAAAAATCATTGCCAAGGTTTGATTGGCCCATGCAAAATATCGCCATATGATGCTGAAGTCGGTTTTTGTCAGCAAAAAGCCAACAAGAAAGAGCGGGATACTAATAAACAGACGATTTTTAATGGGCCCCTGTTTGAATTTCAAGAAATCGGCAACAATCAAACGGGCACTTCTAAAGGCAGTATCTCCCGAAGTAATTGGAGCCGCCACAACACCAAGCAATGCAAGGAATCCGCCAAAAGTTCCCAGCAGAGAGTTAGAAATGTCATTCACAATAACAGCAGCGTTACCACTATTTGTTGTCATCATATCGTTGAGCTCGCGTACCCCTCCAAAAAAACTCATACTGATTGCCGCCCAAATAAGAGCAACCACTCCTTCTGTAATCATGGCACCGTAAAACACTTTTCTCCCGTGTTTTTCATTGGTCACACAGCGAGCCATCAAAGGCGACTGGGTGGCGTGAAAGCCAGAAATCGCTCCACAGGCAATGGTAATGAACAACATCGGAAATATTGGAAAGTTATCTTTGTTTACATGGAAGTTTTTCATATTGGAAAAGCTCAACTCAGGAATATGATAGCCTTTAACAAAAAGGGCGGTGATTAGTCCAACAGCCATAAAAAGTAAGGCAAAGCCAAAGATAGGATAGATCCGTCCGATCACTTTATCGATGGGCAATATGGTTGCCAACAGGTAATAGGCAAAGACAACCCACACCCAGAATGTCATGGTAGCAAAATCAGGAGTCATGCCCGAAAGGATTCTTGCCGGTCCCATAATGAAGACGGCTCCTACGATTACCATTAACAACACTGTAAAGACGCGCATGAATTGTTTAGTACCTACCCCCAAATAAATACCTACGATTTCGGTTATGCTCAATCCTTTGTGTTTGATGGAAAGCATTCCGGAGAAATAATCATGTACCGCGCCTGCAAAAACAGAACCTAAAACAATCCAAATAAAGGCGATCGGCCCCCACATTGCACCCGCAACTGCACCAAAAATAGGTCCCAGTCCGGCAATATTCAAAAATTGGATAAGGAAGATGCGCCACCACGGCAAGGGCATGTAATCAACACCATCTGTCATGGAATATGCTGGTGTTTCACGGGTGGGGTCAATCCCCGCAATGCGTTCGATGAGTTTGGAATAGAAAAAATAGCCTAGCAACAAAACCAGGATAGAGACAAAGAAAGTAATCATAAGTAGAAGTTCGTTTAGTATAACAAAGTTAACATGAATTTGTATAGAATTGATTTAAAAAACCGATATTTGCAATAAAATAAGCCAAAGCTTAAGAGTTTTAAAGAATACCTCAATTGGTCATTAGACATATAAAATAGGCGCTATACTGCCAATACCGTTAACAAATTATTAGATTATTTTAATAGGACTCAAATGAGTACCTGAAGATTAATTATTATGGATTTAAAAGGAGAAATAAACAGGAGAAGAACGTTTGCAATTATATCGCACCCAGATGCCGGTAAAACAACGCTTACAGAGAAGCTGCTTCTATTAGGCGGAGCTATTCAGATAGCCGGATCTGTTAAGAAAAATAAAATAAGAAAAACTGCTACATCCGATTTTCTTGAGATAGAGAAACAACGTGGTATCTCTGTGGCTACTTCGGTAATGAGTTTCGATTATAAGGATAATAAAATCAATATTCTCGATACACCCGGACATAAAGATTTTGCTGAGGATACTTTTCGCACGCTAACTGCCGTAGATAGCGTAATACTTGTTGTGGACAGTGTAAAGGGGGTAGAAGAGCAGACTAGAAAGTTGATGGAGGTTTGCCGGATGAGGGCAACTCCGGTGATGATTTTTATTAATAAAATGGATAGAGAGGGCAAAAATCCGTTCGAACTGCTGGAAGAGCTTGAGAAGGAGTTGAAAATTGCTGCCTGCCCTTTCACCTGGCCAATAGGTAACGGAAGTAGGTTCAAAGGTGTCTATAATCTTTTAACAGAGAGCATTCAGCTGTTTTCGTCCGGTAAAACATCGCTCTCGGAGATGCTTTTTGAGACACACGACATCTCTGACCCTATGCTCAAAGAGCATGTTGGAGAAGAGAATCTTAGAAAACTTAAGGAAGAGATAGAGCTGGTAACCGATCTTTTTGAATCGTATCACAATAGTTTATACCGCGAAGGTTATCTTGCCCCTGTTTTCTTTGGTAGTGCCTTAAATAATTTTGGAATCCCCGAGCTGTTTGAAACATTTATAACTATTGCTCCTCATCCATCTGCCTTAAAAACTGTTGAGAGAGTAGTACTTCCTGATGAAAGCCAATTTACAGGTTTTATCTTTAAGATTCACGCAAACCTTGACCCAAACCATCGCAACCGTATAGCTTTTTTAAGGATTTGTTCCGGTAAGTTAGAGCGAAATAAGATGTACTTTCATACTCGTCTAAATAAAAAAATGCGTTTTTCTGCCCCTGCCTCATTTTTGGCAAACGAGAAAAGTACAATAGAAGAGGCTTTTCCCGGTGATGTTGTGGGATTGTACGATACTGGGAACCTTAAGATCGGAGATACACTTACAGAGGGCGAAAACCTCCATTTTTCCGGAATACCAAGCTTTTCGCCCGAAATTCTAAAAGAGGTAATCAATAGAGATCCACTTAAAACCAAGCAATTAGAAAAAGGAGTAATCCAACTTACAGATGAAGGATTGGCACAGCTATTCACCCAGCAACCGGGCAATATAAAAATTATTGGTACTGTGGGAGATCTGCAATTTGATGTAATTAAGTTTCGGTTAGAACATGAGTATGGTGCAAAATGCGATTTTCGGCCTCTTCCATTTATTAAAGCGTGCTGGCTAACATCTGCAAACAAACTAAAACTGAATGAAATTGTAAACCGGTTGTCAAACACAATCGCTTTCGATAAGTCAAATACTCCTGTATTTCTTGCCGAAAGCGAATGGATGCTAAAAATGGCTAAGGAGGCACACCCGGAAGTTCAATTTCACAACTCTTCGGAATTTACTGCCAAATAAATATCAATCAGAGCAATCTGCTTAATTCCTCCCTGTCAAGATTTGCCAATGGGTTGCCAGATGTAACAAATGTGGCAGCCAATCTTGATTTCTCCTCCTGCAGCAATCTGATTTTATCTTCAATGGTTTTTGTTGAGATGAAACGGTAAACTATAACATTTTTATCCTGACCTATCCGGTGAGAGCGACTCAGTGCCTGCATCTCCGAAGCCGGATTCCACCATGGGTCTATTATAAAAACATAATCTGCTGCAGTAAGATTAAGCCCCACTCCTCCGGCTTTTAAGGAGATAAAGAAACAGCTAATCTCCGGATCATTTGTAAATCGCACGATCTCCTTATCCCGCTCAGCAGAAGAGATAGATCCGGTAAGCCATGCATAAGGCCACAACTCATTATCGAAATGATTGGCCAAAATGCGTAGATGCTTGACAAAAGAGGAGAAGATCAAGACCTTGTGACCCTCAGAACGCAAAGTCTCAAAACGCATAATTATCTGTTCAAATTTCCCTGAATCACCAACATAGTCCGGTTCTATAAGAATAGGGTGGTTTGCCAAAAGACGAAGTCGTGTAAGACCCTGTAAGGTCAATATAGACAGATAATTAGGTTGTGCTAGAACTTTTTCGTCCATCAGACTGTTACGAAGTTTATTTTTCTCTATATGGTAAAACTCCTTTTGTTGTTGAGTCATATCACAATAAACAGTCTCTTCTAAAAGCAAAGGCAGTTCGGGAGTTACCTCCTGTTTGGTCCTTCTCAAAAGAAATGGTTTAATAAGCCTGAGAAGTGCCTCCTCTTTATCCCTATTCTCCTGAGCTATAGGATTAATATATGCATTCCTAAAACCATTATAGCTTCCTAACATATTTTCATTTACCAAATTAAACTGTGCCCAAAGATCTGTTAGAGAATTTTCTAAGGGTGTTCCTGTTAGTGCAATTTTAAATAGAGCGTCAATCTCTCTTACAGCTTTATAAGTAAGAGAATCCGGATTCTTTACATACTGGCTTTCATCCATTATAAGGTGATGAAACCTACATTTTTTAAGCAAATCTATATCGTTCCTTAAAGTACCGTATGTAGTAAGAATAAGCTGGTAATGGCTAAAGAGAGTACCTGGCTCTTCACTCTTGAGTCGTTTGCTCCCGGAATAGGCATAAAAGGTCAACTCTGGTGCGAATTTTCGAATCTCGTTCTGCCAGTTGTAGAGCAGAGAGGTAGGCATTACAATTAGCGATGGGAGATGCTCAAAAGACTCCTGAGAATTGATATACTCAAGAAAAGCGATAGTCTGCACTGTTTTTCCCAATCCCATATCATCTGCAAGACAACCACCAAATCCATTTTTATAAAGCCATACAAGCCATTGAAAACCACTTACCTGATAAGGTCTCAACTCTGCATTAAGAGTAGAAGGTACATCCGGAAGATCTTGATTATCTATTAATAATGAAATTTTTGAAGAGATCTCATTAAATGGTTCAGTTAATTTATACTGGCTCCTGTTCAATCGAAAAGCATCTTTACTGTTTTTACTGAAAAGCATCAGCTCGTAATAACGATCAAACCACTCAGCAGGCAGAATTGCAATAGAGCCGTCCGGAAGTGTATACTCTCTTTTATTATGCAGAATATGGTTACGAAATCGGCTGAAAGGGATACGGTAATCACCAAACACAACGATACAATGAAGGTCAAACCAGTCACGTCCACTCTCCAAATTTGTCTCCATTGAGATCTCTCCAAGATAATAGCTGTGGTTAAATAGATTCTGCGAAAACTTGAAGGCTTCCAAAACATGCTTATGCATCCTGATCCACTCCACCATACCGGAAAAATTCCCGGATAAATCTACATCTTTAGCATCATTACATGAAAAATGGCTAGGCCCTGTTTGATATAATCCATTATCCAACAGAAGTTTTATCTGCTCGTTTTCCCATCTCTTGTCCGGATAAAACCAACGTAAGGCGCTCTCTTCTTCCTTCTCGTCAACTATAACAATTTTCTTATTTGGATAATCTAAAGGGTATTTTTTCTTTTCGTAATAGAGGCTCATCAACAGTGTCGGATTGCCGTGCCAGTCTGATTCTAATGAAATATGTGCCTCTTTATTCGGTTGTATCTCTTTGATATTAACTCCAATTGAATTTACTTTAAATTTTAGCAAACAAGTCCGTACAAATGTTTTGAGATATTGATTTTCTGATGACGAAGGTACAGTTATCACCTTTTTTGTAAAGAAAGGAGTAAGTTTTTTTACGTCAATATCTTCGAAAAAGAGCAAAACCCGCTCAGTAATAATTGCTGCTGGCTCATGGCTTAGTATTGCACAGCTTTTCGAATAGAGTTCGACTACCCCACTCTCTCCCTCTATATGAATGAAGTAGTGCAATCCCGACTCTGTATCTTTTTTGAATGTAAAAACAGCTTGTGATGGTTTTTGTGTAACCTCTATTCGATCCTGCATCCAGAGAGTTCTACTTTTAATATCAGGTCTCAAATAAAGCGGCATCTCCGAAGAGTGTAGGATTTGAATTATTTTTCGTTGATATCCATCTATGCAAGGCCTTATATATCTGTTAATAGTATCTGTAGTCACATTAGAGAGGAAAGATTTTAAAGTTTTCTCTTTAGAAAAATTCTTCATTAATGAACGCTCAGAATAGCTTAATGAAAATGCGAGAATCCTCTTTGTAAGATCATTCATCTCAATATCTTGAGTTGATAAATCTGTCGCTATTTCAAGAATATTTAACCCTCCTGATCTCTCTTCAATAACAATATAGGGCTGAAATATGAAACCCCATAAACTATGTTCAATTATGGCCAGGGCTATCTTTTTTTTCATCTTTGTAGTTAGAATTGGTTTCTAAATCTCAAAAATGCTTCCTACATAACTATAGAATACTTTATTGCCAAAATGTTTATTAAGGGCAGAATACCTCTCTATACCGGTACAATGGCAAACCCCAATAGACTTTGGAGTGTTATAACTTAAATAATCAATAATATAACTAAATTGTGATTCTGTACAATCTTTAGTATGAAAACCACCTAATACCAGATTTAACGGTAGATTAAAGTGTTCGCCGGCAGATTTCATAATATTGGTAATACCTCTGTGCGAACATCCTGTAATAATAGAGAGCTCTCCATCAAGAGCTATAGCCAGATATAGCTCATCCATAAAATCGTCATTAAATTTTTTAAAATGAGTATCTTCGCTATTATAAACAGGTATATCGGGTACAATAAAGAGCCCTTTATCTACTTCTGTTATACCGGTAACAAACTCAACTCTGTTTTCAAGTAGTTGAGGATCACATATTAGCCCAATATTATTATTTGTTCTATCCAATTTTTCTTGTAACGCCTCTTTTTTTAAAAATACTTTGGCCTTACTGTTTATCTTCAAAAACGTTGATAGACCTCCGGTATGATCGTAGTGGCCATGGCTAATAATGACAAGGTCTATCTCATCAATTTTCACACCCATTTTTCCGGCATTCTTTAAAAAAACATCACTCTGTCCGGTATCAAACAGAATTTTCTTAGTGCCTGTCTCTATAAATAGAGATAAACCATGCTCGGCAAGCAATCCTCTCTTGTAAACAAGATTCTCTGTTAGTGTTGTGATTTTTATTGCCATCGATTTAATAGTGTAAAAAAACAGGCATCTCTACCTGCTTTTTATGGTACCCGGAACAGGGCTCGCCACCATGTCTCAGAGCACTTTTACATACAGTTGATATATAGTCAAATAACGTCATAAATATTTATGATACAAATATATACAAAATTTTTATCATTCCAAACGATTTTAGTTTTTTTTATCTATTATTAGATTTGCGGACGTTTTACGGACGTGAAATTGTGAAAAAGGTATATGAAAATTGGGCTTCATTTCATATATTTGAGATGCTTAAATATTATCGTCATGACTAAGATTTTAAAAATTCTGGCCAAGAAGGTTAATCCTGTTTCCGGAAAATCAGAAGTTCTGTTGAGATTACGACACGGTCATAATATCACTCTCCGTGCAAAGACCCACCTATTCATTTCACCAAAGTTTTTTGTCAGACAACGAGAAGGACCCGATGTGCCTGGCGAGATAGTAGTGAAATCAAAATTTCCTTCACCGGAAATTATCCAGGCAAAGGAAGTAAGAAACAAAATTGAAGAGATGTGCCGTTTGTTTGAAGATTTAATCTGTTCCGAAAATCCGGCCAACATCACTTTAAAATGGTTACAAGATCAAGTGGACAGATATATCTACGGAGACAAAGGCTCTCCGAAGATTGAATCCGTCAAACCAAAAACATTCTTCAACCATTTAGATAATTACCTAGCGATATCCCATTTCTCCCAAAGCAGAAGAAATCACTATCTTGTCATATACAGAGTCCTGCAGCGATATAGCCTATACAGAAACTTTGAAATATCATTCGACTCACTAACTCCAGCCATTATTGCCGATTTTGAAAGATTTCTACGCAAGGAACACACATTCTTTGTGGAGGACAAAAAAGCTGCGGTAAAGGACTCTAAACCCGGTGTTAGAGTAATAGTTCCCACCGCAAAATACAAAGCCATTTTTGATCAATTTCCAGAATGCCGCATACCAAAGCCAAGAGGCGACAATTATATAAAAGGGCTTTTTGTGGTTCTGAGAACATTCATCATCTGGGCTAACAAGACAGGAAAAACACAGAACAATCCTTTCAAGGAGCGTCAAATTAAGGAGTGTGTCTATGGTACACCCATTTTCATAACAGATGAAGAGCGAAGGAAAATTTATGAAACAGATCTATCATATGACAAACGGATGGAACAGCAGAGGGATATATTCATATTCCAATGTTTGATAGGATGCAGAATCAGCGACCTGTATACTATGCGCCAGTCTAACATTATCTCTGAGAAAACATCAAAAGGTGATCGCAAATGCATAAATTACATACCTAGAAAGACTAAAGAGGGGAATCCAATAACAGTTTCTGTTCCTCTAAATGACACAGCTCTAAAAATTTTGAAAAAATATGAATATATGCAGAATGAAGTGCTTGTCGACAACCGCTTTTCCAAAAAAAACATTGCAAAAGCAATTAAAAACAATTCAGCAACAGCCACATCCGATGCCCCTATTTTCCCGCTTATAGCACAACAACGTTATAACGAATACATCAAAGAAATTTTTAAAGCTTGCGGAATCACCCGGGTAGTATCTGTGATAAACCCCACAACTAGCGAGGTTGAACAGAAAAGCATTGCAGATATTGCCTCATCACATTTAGCCAGGAGAACTTTCGTCGGAAACCTCTACAATAAAGTCCAGGATCCAAACCTAGTCGGCAGCCTCAGCGGACACAAAGAAGGAAGCAGAGCATTCTCCCGGTACAGAACCATAAACATTGACATAAAAGCCGACCTGATAGACAAAATGTAAAAAAATCGCCCTCAATTTTGGGGCGATTTTGTCTCTCATAAACTTGTCCCACTTTAGCGGACAGGACACCTGGGACACTCGGGACAATTTTTGCCCGGCACTATCGTACTAGACCCCTATTAATTGGAGATAATGATTGTGTTTTTATGTATTTGCTAACTTCCGCGTTTATGTGCTTTGCGAAGCAATGACATATACACGCTGTTAGCAGCTTGTATCCACAATACCTAGTTCTATTTTGTCGCCTAGGTTATGATCAATTGTATTAATCATGACTTCCTTTTCATTAAAAAAGACTGTCCATGCAGGATTTTGGCCATCTTTAATGACTCCATTTTTGTCTGCTTTGCCTCTGTTCCAAACGGAAATCACCCATCTTCTGTTCTTCGAGAGAAATTTTCGCTTCAATTTCATTTCAAATCGAGTCATTCTATCGTGAATTGGGTTTAAGATTATTTGGACGTCTTTAGGTATGTGATGCAATAGACGGTATGTGTCTTTGACCTTCTTTTCTGCTTGAGAGTATTTTACGATATTGGTTTCACCACACAATATCGATAGTGAATTTCCAAATATCCTTTGAGGGATTTCGGATGAAACAAAATCCTTCAACGCATCTTCTTTCATTCCGCTCAAGGAGCCAAATTTTTGATTGTAATCATATTGATCCCACTCTTTTGTGTTGCAATCTTTGTGATAAGCGTGGTTGCATATTACACTAAATTCATCAGATTCTCCAAATCGAAAAGATTCAACTAAGACGAGTTTGACATTACTCAGCCGGTTAAGGTGCTTCTTTATGGAGAAACCTTGTCTTGGGCAAATTGAAAAAAGCGAAAAAAGAATGGCATCGCAGTTCTCAGAATCAAAAATATTTAATATTGATTCTAGACTTTGAGAGAAATCCCGGTAGCCATTGTAATTTTGATTATAATCTCGGCTTGCAATCCCAATTTTCGAGATCTTTGTTTCAGGCTTTAATCCTGTGGATTTGGCTTGTTCTTGATCAGTGCTAGACATTTTCATTGTTGATCCTTGGTATTGCAGCCAACGGTAAGCAATATGCACAGTTGGCACTCGTTATTTGTTCAATTGATTCCATATCCATTTGTAATCTCAATAAATACTTCTCTGTCGGCAATTGAGAACAGAAGCATTTCTGTGAAATACAATTTTTGTTCTTTTTCTTTGTCGCCCTTCCATAAGCTTTTATTTATCTGTTTGATGAGACTAGTCAATTCAAAATATGCATCTTTCTTGTCTATAAAAATCTTCTTATCGGATTGATTTATAAAAAGCTTGTGGTCTAAGTCCGAAATTTCATTGGGTTTATAAATCGAAATGTGCTTAAGCCTTATCAATACATTCAAGTCAAAAGCATTCATTTTTGAGTTTCGACCTTCTGGTATTGGAAAATATTTATGTCCTGCATTTTGAGATAGGATAATCCAATTAAGCGCATAAGCTACTCTCGAGTCATAAATGACATTTGTCTTGGGAAACATGTAGGCGCCAACTTTTGATGAACTTGCGATTCTGGTAAAAGCTGGCTTTTCTTGCTTTAAAAAGTCTTTGATTAAACAAATTGTGTCGGTGTCGCTGGCCGTTTTAATTCCACCCCAATCTTTAACAATCCACAAACAGAGCTTTTCAAATAGTTCTAAGTTTGATTCAAATGATTGATTCAGTTTTAACCCGACAATTTTTTTTATTTGTATTTCTTTTTCGTAAGGAGATAGTGAGTTTATTTCTTCTAACTGCTTTTCTGACAAAGTATCAAGTTCAACGAGTCTATCAATTTTTGCATTCCAATTATATAAGTCCGGTAAGTTATACTTATACCGTTCCAAATGCTTTACAATTTTGTCTATATCGAACTTCACTTTCATTTATTTTAGTCTTTTTTATAATGATTTTCAACGGCTTGCTGCTACCCGAAGGTGACGTTTTCGAAGCACTTCACTTGTCAACCAAGCAGAAATTTTGAAAGAAGCACAAAGCTTGATTTAAGCACTAAACCGCCACTTTTAGGTAGGTTCTGTTGGCTGCTGGCGTTTCTTTGTAGCTTAATCTTATATTTATTCGCATTTTTTCTTATTTTGCTTCTTCTGTTGTAAGAGCAATTCGGATATTCTCAGTTACTGTATCAAATCGCAATTTGTTATTGCCATTCCATTCAGATATGCTTTCGTCAATTTTTTTTAAGCTAGCTATAAATTGAGGTTCACTAAACATCATTTTATCCCAACAGCTGATTTTACCTTCGGTAATTTTCAGTTCAACTATGTCATAAATTTCATTTTGAATTGGTTCTGGTAATACATTTAAAATCTTAGCTGATTTCTCCATAGAGTTGTTGTCTATTTCTAATTCGTCTTTTAGAGACATAAAACCACCTAATGCAATTCCTGCTTTTAACCAATCACTATACAAAATACTACCACTAGTAATAGAGGTAACTAAATTTTGACTTTTCCAATGATTATTTTTAGCTGCTGACTTCAATAATCTGCCTAAATATATTTGCTTTGACTTGTCAAGCCCATTTATTAATTCAATTGCCCTATCTTTTCTCAGAAAGTCAATAACTGGATTTTGTTGTTCGTATTGATTACTCTCTAAATCATCGCATATTCTTTTAAAAATCGCTTTATTACTACCATAGTAATATATTGACGTATCAAATGACAATCCATTTAGTTTTTTGTGATATCTATTTTTAAACCCTTCTTCTAAGGAATTGTTTTGAACAATGTAGCCTGCAATGGCCTTTAGTGCAATCAGTTTTGTGTTATCAGTTTCACCTTCTAAATATGCGATTAACATCTCTTTTATTCTGTCGGGTAATAATGTCCAAGTGTCTTTATGTACAAACCCAATGAAACACTCATATGGAAAATTTGTAACTCTATTTTCTAAAGACCAATCGGCATTATCTAATGGCAGAGTGGTGTTAATTAAAAGTTCAACAAGAAAATATCTCAATTTCCTTAACTCACTGAATTTTTCTTCACTTTGACTAAGTTGGCCAACTTTAAAAAGTAAAGTTTTAAAAAGGAATGGATGAAGGTTTAAAGGTGTTCTTGAAATTGTTCTTTTTGCATAATTCCTTACTTGTTCAATTTCTGTTGGAAGAAAGAAAGGCTTAGAGCTAATATTTTCGGCTAAGTCTGTTAAGTAAGTTTTGTTAAATTGCAATTCTTTACATAAGGTAATTCTAGCCGCTTGTCCTAGTATATGCTTAACTTCATCTACTTCTGGTTTCAAATTGTAAGGATGAGCAAACAAACAACGCTGTTCCCATAGAAAAGCAACTTTACTGTAATCAGCAGTGTCAATAATGCCACAAACCTTTGATT